>CAISTO010000042.1 GCA_903888395.1 uncultured Bacteroidota bacterium
TAAGTGCGGAATGCGAAGTGTCAAATGCGGAGTGAGTAAAAAGTTTATAATCAAAAAGTAGTTGGTGAGGACACCAACCACGGACAGAATTAAAAACAAGTTGGCTTTAGCCAATAAAAATAAAATACAAAATGAAAAGCCGTTGGTGGTTACTGAGCGAAGTCGAAGTATAGCCAACAGAGAAAATAATAATATAACAGAAATGTCAAACGCATTGTATTTACTTCGCATTTGACATTTCGAATTTCGAATTTAAATAAATGATATTACCAATTGTAGCATACGGAGATACCGTTTTAAGAAAAGTAGGAGAAACCATTACGGCCGAATATGAAGGATTAAATGACCTTATTGCCAATATGTGGGAAAGCATGTATAAGGCACAAGGCGTTGGTTTGGCAGCCCCACAAGTTGGCAAAGCCATTAGCTTATTTATTATTGATACCAGTGCTTTTGATGAAGAAGATTGTCCTAAAATAAAAAAGGCGTTTTTGAATGCTGAAATGATAGAAGAATGGGGCGAAGAATGGGCTTTTGAAGAAGGTTGTTTAAGCATTCCGCACATTAGAGAAGATGTATTTAGATGGAGTAATATTGAAATAAAATATCAAGATGAAAACTTTGTTTGGCATACCGAAGAATATGATGGATTAGCCGCGCGCGTTATTCAACATGAATATGACCATATCAAAGGAAAATTATTTGTTGATTATTTGAGTCCACTCAAAAAACGTTTGTTGAAAAATAAATTAATTAACATCAGTAAAGGTGGCGCAAATACAAAGTATAAAATGCGCATACCTAAAGTAAAATAAAAATACGAATGGAACAAAATTTACCTAAAAATATTGCTGTAATTGGAGGCGGAAGTTGGGCAACGGCTATTGTAAAAATGTTGATTGAACACCGTGAATTACCTGAACCAACCATGAATAGTTTAAAGTGGTGGGTTCGTTCGGAAGAAAAAGCAACTTATATTAGAGAAAAACACCACAATCCTGATTATTTAAGTACCGTTGAAATTCACCCGCAATCAATAGAAGTGGGTAGCAATTTGAAGCAAATAATTAGCACCAGCGATATTTTAGTGATTGCCATTCCATCGGCATTTTTATTAAATAGTTTTGAGGGAATTACTGCAGACGATTTAAAAGGTAAAACCATTGTTTCTGCAGTGAAAGGATTGGTACCTCATACCAAACAAATTGTTGGTGATTTTTTTATGAATGATTACCAAATTCCAGAAGATCAAATTGTGGTAATTTCAGGCCCTTGTCATGCCGAAGAAGTTGCTTCTGAAAAATTATCTTACTTAACCATTGCAAGTGCAAACCAAACCATTGCCAGGCATTTTGCGGGTATGCTTGCCAATAAACATATTAGAACCGTAATTTCAAAAGATGTGCGCGGAACGGAATACGGTGCTGTACTAAAAAATATATATGCTGTAGCAGCCGGAATGTGTAATGGATTAGGCTATGGCGATAATTTTCAAGCGGTGCTAATGAGCAATGCCATTAGAGAAATGAAACGTTTTTTACGCACCATTACCGATGCTGATAGAAAAATAAATCACTCAGCATACTTAGGCGATTTATTGGTAACTGGCTACTCTCAACATAGCCGTAACCGTACTTTTGGAACCATGATTGGTAAAGGTTATTCCGTTAAATCGGCACAGTTAGAAATGAAAATGATAGCTGAAGGATATTATGCTACCAAAACTGTTTTTGAATTGAATCAAACCATGAACATCAAAATGCCAATTATGGATGCCATGTATAATATTATTTATAAAAACCTACCAGCAAAATTTGAAATAGAAAAGCTGAGTGAAAAATTGGTATAATCTCTAAAATATAAATGCAGAAAAGCAAGCCAAGTTCGTTTGATAACAATGTTTTAAAACGATTATTTAAGTTATCAAATCCATATGCAAAACTGTTTTGGTTTACTTTTTTATTCACCATTTTATTTGCACTTTTATCTACCATTAGGCCGTATTTAATTCAGCATGTTATTGATAATTTTTTGCCAACAAAAGATTTCAGAAACATTTATATTTACTCCGCAATTATTTTTGGACTGTTAATTATTTCAACAGTTTTTCAGTTGCTTTCAAGTTATTTGGGTGCATTGCTGGGGCAATTAATTATTAAAGATTTACGCGCAAAAGTATTTTCTCATTTAAGTAAATTACGTTTAAAATTTTTCGACAATACGCCAGTTGGAACGCTCGTAACACGCTGTATCAGCGATATTGAAACCATAACAGAAGTTTTTAGTGAAGGATTTATAAGCATCATGGGCGACTTATTGCAAATCATTTTCATCCTTGGTTTTATGTTTTACGAAAGTTGGAAATTAACATTGGTAAGTTTGGCTGTTTTCCCTTTTTTACTCATGGCTGCTTATTGGTTCAAAGAGCGTGTAAGAGTTTCGTTTGAAGAAGTAAGGAACAAAGTTTCTGAACTAAATACTTTTGTGCAAGAGCATATTACAGGTATGCAAATTGTTCAAATATTTAACAAGCAAGACGAAGAATTTGAAAAGTTTAATACCATTAATAAAGCACACAGAGATGCAAATATTAAAGGTGTTTTTTATTATTCAGTTTTCTTTCCAATTGTCGAAATTATTTCGAGTATTGCCATTGGTTTAGTGGTTTGGTATGGTGCTAAGGAAACTATTGTTGGCGCAGCTTCAGCAGGTGTAATTGTAGCATTTATTATGTACATCACCATGTTTTTTAGACCCATTAGGCAAATAGCCGATAAGTTCAATACTTTGCAAATGGGAATGGTGGCTAGCAAACGTATTTTTGCTTTAATTGACGATGAATCACATGTGGAAACCAGTGGAAATTTACCACTTGAATCACTCCAAAAACAAATAGAATTTAAGAACATCAGCTTTGCATACATTGATGAGGATTATGTATTAAAAAATATTTCTTTTACCTTAAACAAAGGAAAAAACATGGCTTTGGTGGGTGCAACTGGTGCGGGAAAATCGTCTATTATTAATTTATTGAGCCGCTTTTATGATTATCAAAAAGGCGAAATTTTAGTAGACGGAATAGAACTAAAGCAATACCAAACCGATAGCTTAAGAAGCCATATAGCAGTAGTTTTACAAGATGTTTTTTTATTCAGCGGTTCCATTTACGATAACATTACTTTGTTCAATAAAAACATAACCATGGAGCAAGTAGTGTCTACCTCAAAACTTTTAGGCGCACATGATTTCATTAGTCGTTTGCCAAATGCTTATCACCAATCAGTGCAAGAACGTGGCTTAACTTTAAGCATGGGACAAAGACAATTAATTTCATTTGTTAGGGCCATGGTGGTAAATCCAACGGTGTTGGTGTTAGACGAAGCCACTTCAAGCATTGACCAAGAAACAGAAGATGTTATACAATATGCCATTTCAAAAATGATGGAAGGCCGCACCAGTATTGTTATTGCACACCGCCTTTCAACCATTCAAAAAGCCAATGAAATTTTGGTGTTAGACAAAGGCGAAATAAAAGAACGTGGCACCCACGAAAGTTTGTTGCAAATAAAAGATGGTTTTTATACCGCACTTTACGAAACGCAGTTTAAGAAATAGTGTGGTATCACAAAATGTGACACCATACAAATAATTGTTTCCATAAAACAGTTATATTTGTTTTTAAATTAATAAATATGCCCGAGTTATTTAGATTTTTTGGAATAAAATTTTTCTTTTTTAGCAATGAACACGAATCAATTCATGTTCATATTGAGAATGCTGATGGAGACGCTAAGTTTATAGTTGGTGATGAAATAAAATTGGATAATAATCACGGAATGAAAAACAAAGATTTAAAAATAGCGGAAGGTATTATTGAGGAAAATAAAGATATAATCATTGCTCGTTGGAAAGAATACTTTAAAAAATAACAATTATGATTTCTATAAAAAAAGTTTGGTTTGATCATGATCAATTGTTTGTTGAATTAAACGATGATAGAATAATTGGAACACCAATTAATTGGTATCCAAATTTAAGAAAAGGTACACTTTCTCAAATTCAAAATTATGAGATTAAAGGTGAAGGAACCTATATTCATTGGCCCGAATTAGATGAAGATTTAAGCGCAGAAGGATTTCTAACATTTTCGAAAGAAACTATTACAGTATAGTTGTTATGGAAATCGAAACTCTACAAAAAAATTGGTTTGATGAATTACCCATTGAAATCCAAAATTCTGTTTGTATAGGATTGAAGCAATCAGAAAATAATGAAGGAATTTATCACGAAGAAGTTATGAAATTGTATACACAAACAACTCCGAAGGAGTTGAATTTGAATAGTACCGAGTAAAACTCGGTGATTGGTTAAAGCACCTTATGAAACAACTCCGAAGGAGTTGAATACCTGAAACATTTATTGTTAATCAAAACCACAAATTCCAACCAAACATATTTCACAAATAATTTTATATTTGGAATCTTAATCAGTTAATCAATCCTCAAATATGAAATTCATCAAATGGTTTTTAATTGCAATCATTACATTGCTTTTTATAAGCGAAGCAGCCATATTAATTAGTGGCAAAACCTTCTTAAACCGTGTTTTTGCCATGACTATTTTTAGTGGTAAATTAAGTCCAGATATTGATGAACTAAATTCATTTCCTTTCAGAGAAATTAAAGTTACAAAACCACAGCCATGGCCAGTTTCGGTAAATTATAACAAAGCAAAAATTGATGACTCCTTGATGAGAAAAATGGAAGATTTTAAAACTACTTCTTATTTGGTTATCAAAAACGATTCGATTATTTATGAAAATTATTGGGAACAATACAACGATAAAAGTGTAACCAATTCGTTCAGCATGGCCAAAAGTTTTACGGCTGCTTTAATTGGCATTGCCATCAAACAATGTTTAATAAAAAATGTAGACGAGCCCGTTGGAAATTATATTGATAGTTATAAAGAAGGTGATAAAGCAAAAATTACCATCAAACATTTATTAACTATGAGCAGTGGCGTTGATTTTGATGAAACTTATTCAAGTCCGTGGGCATGGCCAAGCGAAGCCTACTATGGCGATGACGTAAATGCGTTAACACTAAAATCAGAAGTGAAAGAAGCGCCTGGAATTACCTGGAAATACAAAGGTGGTGATTCGCAATTATTGGGAATTATTTTGAAAAAAGTATTGGGAAATAAAAGTATTTCTGATTTTGCTGCTGAAAATTTATGGCAAAAAATGGGTGCGGAACAACCTGCTTTTTGGAGTTTGGATAATGCTGGAATGGAAAAAGTAAGTTGCTGCTGGTATGCCACTGCCCGCGATTTTGCTCGTTTTGCGAAGCTTTACAGAGATAATGGCAATTGGAACGGGGAACAACTTTTGGATTCTTCATACGTGAATGAATCCATTCAATTAGCCAATTTAAAAGATACAGAAGGCAAACCAAATGATAAATATGGTTATCAATGGTGGATGATGAAACACAAAGGTCATGATATATTTTATTGCCGAGGTATTCGCGGACAATACATTTTTGCAGTGCCAGATAGCCATTTAATTGTGGTAAGAACAGGTCATAAACGTGCCACCAAAAAAGGGGATGAATTACCAGAAGATATTTATGTTTATTTAGACATTGCTTTAGCATTATAAACCATGTTGGATAAAGAAAAAATGAAACAAACTTTAACCAAAACCAATGTTAAAGGCACTAATGTTTTTATAGCAAACAACGCAACTGTTTTTGGAAATATAAACCTAGGAAATGAAGTTTCTATTTGGTTTGGTGCAGTTCTCCGTGGTGATAACGATGATATTATTATTGGCGACAGAAGTAATGTTCAAGACAACGCTGTTATTCATGTAGACCCTAATTGTCCGGTGCATATTGGCCATGATTGTATCATTGGTCATTCGGCCATTATACATGGAGCAAAAATTGGAAACCATGTGTTAATTGGCATGCATTCTACCATTTTAAACAATGCGGTTATTGGCGATTTTAGCATCGTAGGTGCTAATGCATTAGTGACAGAAGGCATGCAAATTCCGCCTTATTCATTGGTGCTTGGTTCACCTGCAAAAGTGGTAAAACAAATTACACCCGAACAAGTTGAAAAAATAAAGCTAAATGCTCAAAGTTATGTTGACTTAAGTAAGGTTTATTTGGAGGTTTTTGGAGAATAAATATTACCACTGTCAGACGCTTAATTAGCCATAACTAGGCCAAGCGTCAGTCGGATAAAAGCAAGTTCCGAAATCAAAAATACTTACTTATTTCACCCAAAAAGGAAAGTTAGCACAAGCTACTTGGTCGTGGGTATCGTAAATATATACAAATATGCGGTATGCTCCTTTTTGAAATGGTGCTTTAAAATTATAACCATTTACTCCATTTCCTTTTACGTTAATGGGCATAGCATCGGGCCTTTTTTCAGCATCTCCACCGGTTCCAGTAAATTCACTTTCGGGTAAAAGTTCCCATTTATAAGTTAAGCTTGCCAAATCAGAATGAGTTATTTTTAGTTTCAAATTCACATTTACACCTTTTTTAAATTCTAAACTTTTTGTTGGCAATTCATTATTGAGTAAAAAAGAATCAATTTGTGGCGCCCAAAACTGAGGTGCTTTTCCGCTCCAAACTTCTTGCAATACATTTACCGCTTCCGTTTGTTTTTTATCTACAAAAACTCCATACCAAGTAGGTGTAGTTTCTTGTTTTTGTCCCCATAAAAATGCGTAAGAACCTACACATTGATTACTATCACTGATAATATTTTCATTATATCTTTTTCGATAGGTAATGGCTTTTTCAGTAGAAGTTTGTTCAATGGCAGCGCCCCATTTTACTTTAGCCACTTCCCAATGACCGTTTGGCCCCCATTCAGTAACCAAGTATGGTTTTTTCCAACCAAAAAGTTTTATTTTTTCTGCCAATGCCGGCAAATCGCCATAAGTATTCACACCTAAAATATCAATGTCGGGACAAATTTCATTGATTAAATGAACTTCGGGTGCATCTATTCCCGCGGTAACAGTAGAAGTAGGGTGATTCTTATCTTCTTCATGAATCATTGCGGCAATGGCTTGTACATTTTTCCAAACCGAAAAATCGGTGTAGTCCAAATCTACTTCATTTCCTATTCCCCAAAGCAATAAAGCAGGATGGTTTTTAAACCGATTTACAACCGATTTAAATTGCTCCACTTGATCCTGGCAAGCCCATTTATCACTGTAATCAAAACCAGTTCTTTCTGGCGGCATCCAAAGTCCAAGCATTACTGTTAGTCCATGTTTTTGAGCTTCGTCTAAAACTTCTTGCGCTTTTTCTGCACCCCAAATTCTCACTGAATTTCCTCCAACAGTTTCTATTTTATCCATAAAAACATCGCCTCCCGCACCTTTTACAAAATAAGGTAAATTGTTGCGTAGCAATTGGAAATTCCCATTTGAATTTTTAGTGATTTCAACTTTGATTACTTGCGCAAAAATGGGTTGAAAACCAAAACAAAAAAGCAATAAACCAAGAATTTTATTTTTCATAAATTATGGATTGGTTTTTACAATTTTAAAATAAAAATGACGCTCATTATTTGTAATCCTAACAATATAACTTCCTGTGTTTAACGAAGGAATTTGCTTGTTAACTTCGTCAATATTTTTAGCAGAAATCAATTCTTTTCCTGTTAAATCAAACAAAGTAATTTGAGAAGAAACAAAAGCTGCATCTATACTTATTTGATTGGTAAATGGATTTGGATAAATATTAATTTTATTATTTAAAATCTCACTTTCATTGATGCTACTGGTAGCAGTTTTACAAGGTGTTTCCACTAAACTAAATTCATCAAAATAAAATACGTCAGAGTTATTAGAATTAGGAGCAAATAAAATCACCAATTGATTAATGCTTCCTTCAGGCGTATTGCCGTCAGGCTTCAAAATTAATTTGAAAGTTAATTCTTCCCAAGCCCTTGTTTTAGAAGTTTTAGCTTGTAATACGCAACGTCTTCCCGAAGGATAATTTAATCCAGATAAAGCCCTATTTTCAAAATTTATATTTACATCAGTTCCAATAGGAGCTGTGGTATAAAGTTTCATTTTCATTAAAAGCGTACCATCCTCAAATGCTTTTGCATTGCGAATTACATCAGAAAAAACCACCAATGCATCGTAAGTGGTAGAACCGCTTCTGTAATACCTATTACAAATTAAAGTACTGTTCACACTGTCTTTTGAAGGATTATTAACTGCAGCTTTATAAGTTCCATTTCCACCTACCCAAAATACATTTCTGAGCGATTCAACATTATCAAAAATACCTTCACAAGTATCAGGTAAAGTTCTTATAAATTTACTAATGGTTTTAGTATTTGACTGATAAGTAATAGTCACTTTTATGCTATCACTTTTTAAACCCCAATTTGCTTTAATGGCTGCAGTTCCTTGTCCTTGCGTAATTTTACAATTGGCAGGAACTTGCCATAAATAAGTAGCTCCCGCAATTTTTTGAGTATAAAAATCTTTTTGCTGATCAGCTCTTAAAATAGCATCCGGACTTGTAATATATACATCGTTTAAGTTTTGATAAACACGAATATAATCAACTTGTAAAGAAGCAGTATCAGGCGTAGTTCCATTGGGATAACCAAGAAAATAACCACCAACTGCCAAATTAATAATACAATGAAAATTTCGGTTATATGGCCACCAAAAATCAGGTAAATCTTTTTTTGTTTTAGTGCTAAAAACTACATTGTCAACCAACCATTGAATGGTATCTTTTTTCCAATTTAACGAAAAAACATGAAACTCAGAGGTAAACAAACCAGAAGGCAAAGTATAACTTGATCCGGTATATTTATTATTAGGAGAATGAGCACCATAATGTATGGTTCCATAAGTATTTTTAGGTTCTTGTCCTTTTCCTTCCATCAAGTCAATTTCGCCACTTAATGGCCAAGTACCATAATAATTTTCAGTAGGTAAAAACCATATTGCGGGCCAATAGGCTTGCCCAATGGGTAATCGTGCTCTTACGTCAATTCTACCCGAAGAAAAATCAAATTTATTCATGGTTCTAATTCTTCCAGAACTGTAAGAACTATTGCCAATTGTTTCTTTTTTAGCATTGATATTTAGCATACCATTTATTACTGAAATGTTACCTTTTTGATACGACTGACGTTCATCATTTCCCCATCCACAAAGGTTTGGGCAGCCATCACCAATTTGATATTCCCAATAATTAGTGTCTAAATTACTTCCATTAAATTCATCGGACCAACGCAAAAAATCTTGCGAAAAAACTGGAGTGGAAATAGATAGTATTAATATTAAAAAGATGGTTTTATAATTTTGCATACTTGATTTTATTTAACGTTAATTGAGTCCTTTAAATTAGCAATACTAAAATAAAACTTACCAGGCTCTACTATAAATTTATTATCTAATCCCACAAAAGCTAAATCAGTAACAGCTATTTTAAATTGCACTTCTTTGCCTTCATATTTATCCAAAGGTACACGTTTAAATGCGCGTAATCTTTTTACTGATGGAGTAATGCTGGCATAAACATCGGAGGCAAATACCAACACTGTTTCTGAACCAGCAATTGCACTAGTATTATTCAATTGAACAGTAATAGAAACTGTATCTTTTACAGTAACATCTCTGTTCTCAATTTTCATATTAGCATAATTAAAATTTGAATAACTTAAACCCTGTCCAAAATGGAATAATGGATCAAAACCAATAGGTTTAAAATCGTTGTTTAAAGTTTCAGTATATTTACAGTCGTAAGTGGTGTGAACACCAGCAAAACGAGGAAAAGTAAATGGCAATTTGCCACTAGGATTTACTTTACCAACCATGATATCTGCTATGGCTAATGCACCTTCATTTCCGGGTAAGTAAGCGTCTAAAATTGCATCGCAAAGCGGTTCAGTTTTAGCAAAAGTTCTAGGTCTTCCTTCTAATAAAATTACTACTACTTTTTTACCTGCTTTTTTATACATTTTTATCAAATTTTGTTGTGATTCATCTAACTCTAAATCGTTGATGTCACCAGGTTTTTCAGTATAAGTATCTTCACCCAAACAAAGCACCACAGTATTTACATTTTGCGCAGCATTTAACAACACATTTTCAGGTAAATTTTGTGTGTAAGTATTCCCTTTTAAATAACTCACATTTCCATTCGCAAAAACATTTTTCAACGCATTTACAACTGTTAAAACTTTAGGATTGTAACTAGTATCTCTTCCTTGCCAAGTATGACTCCAACCACCATTCAAGGCATTGATATAATCAGCATTAGGACCGGTTACTAATATTTTTTCATTCATTGAAAATGGCAAAATATTACCTTCATTTTTTAATAAAGTAATGCTTTGGCATGCCAATTCATAACTCAGTTTTTTGCTTTCAATTTGTTCTGGTTCTTTAAAATTTTCAGGTTTGGCATTAGGTTCGTCAAACAATCCCAACTCGTATTTTAAAGTTAAAATTCTAAGCACCGCTTCATCTATTCTTTCCTTTTTTATTTTACCTTCATTTACATTTTCAATCAAGTATTTTGTAAAGTCTAAATCAAGCGGAACCATTGCTAAATCAATACCTGCGTTAATAGCAAGTGCAACTGCTTCCTTATATGTTTCAGCAACTTTATGGCGTTCCGTTAGGTTTTTTATATCCTCCCAATCAGTAACTGTTATTCCCTCAAATTTCAATTCATTGCGAAGCACCGTTTGCAATAAAAATTTACTGGCATGAACAGGTTCTCCGTTCCATTCACCTGAATTTATCATTATGGTTTTTGCGCCCGCGGCAATTGCCTTAGCAAAAGGTAACAAATAAATTTCACGTAATTGGCGCTCTGGAATATAAGCAGGAGTTCTATCATGTCCACTTTGCGGATTACTATAAGCCACATAATGTTTTAAGCAAGCTGCAAATGGTTTTACAGTTCCATTATTGGTGTTTTGATAACCGTTAACAATGGCTACTCCCATTTGCGAAACTAAAAAAGGATCTTCACCAAATGTTTCCCAAAACCTTGGCCACATGGGATTTCTTCCCACATCTAACACAGGAGAAAAGTTCCATGGAATGCCACTTCCTCTTACATCGTTGGCCACAAATTGTGCCATTTTATAAGCCATTTCAGGATTAAAAGTTGCCGCTAATCCAATTTGTTGTGGATACAAAGTAGCTCCAACTGTATAATTTGCGCCATGAATGGCATCAATACCATATAAAACTGGAATTTTTAAACGTGATTGTTGACTGTATTTTTCTATGCTGGTTATAATTTCTTTCCAATGATTCACATCGTAAGTATGTCCGCCAACATTTAAAATTGAACCAATTCCCAAATTCACAATTACATTTTGCAATTTAGTGGTATCTAAAGCATGTGGTTTTTCCAAATTAAAACCTTCCCCTTTTGAAATCATTTCAATGGTTAATTGTGTCATTTGCCCAGCTTTTTCTTCTAAAGTCATTTGGCTTAATAATGCTTGTGCTTTCGATTTTGCCGAGTCGTTGGTTTTAGTCCCACATTGCCAAAGCAAGAAAGAAAAAGGTATAAAAAGTAAAATTGTTTTATTCATAATTTATGTTTTGTTCTATTGTAATTTCATCCAACCAAAGCTCTCCTGAATTGTTAAATTCTATGATTAATTGTTTGAATCTTGTTATATCAAATCCATCTTTTGTAAAGTCAAATTCTTTGAACGGAATTGTTATCATTTGCCAATTATTATTAGTTGGTAAACTGGCTAAATATTCTTTTTTTATTGGAATCATCACTGTTTTGCCATTATAACTTTCAAAGCCTATACTTAAATTTTTATTGGCATTTATATCAACATAATTAATATAAAATTTTAGCGCATAATTTTTCAAAGAGTCAGGAAATGAAATGGCTTGCCAATGTTCCCAATTCATTCCAATTTTTCGAGTTTGTTTTCCACTTTCTTGTTCATTCCATTTTAGGTAAATAGATTTACTTCCAGCATAATTTTTAGTACTATCTAATAATATATTTTTACCAGTATAATTACACAATCCCCAAGCAAAAGGAAGTTCATCATGAAATATTGTTGCAGGGAAATTTTGCGTAATTGCTACACCAAATTTTTTAGAATTTATGTTTTTAGAATTAGCTCCTCCAATTTCAATTTTATCAATTAAAAAAGCACCTGAACCCTGACATTCTATATTCAAACTTTTAATATTACTAAAATCGCATAATGGCTTGGCTGATTTCAAAAATGTATTTAAGGGAATACTTACTTTTTGCCATTCTTCATCTATTGGATAATTTGATAACTGACTTGCTTTAAGCACGGTTGCACTTTGAACTCCTGAATAATCTTCTAATAAAAAAATTAAGGTTGGAATATATTGTTTACCTTTTAAAGCTCTCATGTAAAATTCAATACTTCCGCTTTCCATTACATCGGTTAAATCTTTTGAAGCATAGCCGTTCCAACCAATTCCAAAGCCTATCCACGGGCAATTACCTGTTCTATTCCAACTAACACTTAAACACGATTTACCACTGTATGAAAGGGAATCAAGTCGAGTAAAATTCTTACAATCTGTTTTTTCCATTCCCCAAACATCCACCGTTAAATCCTTATAAATTTCTCTATCTTGAAATTCCTTAACGGCAGTATTTGCATAAGTTCCTCCCCATTCATCTGTTAATTGTGTTTTTTGCATGCGAATGCCACAATTACTCAAAGTAAAAATTAATAAAAAAAGGTATATGGTAAACTTTCTCATTATGGTTGAAATGGCGCTGAATAAGTGAATGAAGCGAAGTCAAGTCCAACACGAGTAGCACCTGAAGTTCCAGGTTGAGCCAATAATAAAAACTGCGCATTTATTATTCTGTCTAATTCTTTTTTTCCATTTCTATCGGTATTTCCAAATCCACCAGAAGTAGAAATACTTGTTTCATCGTATGAAAAACTAACCAATTTCCAACCTTTCCAATTCACGTTCATTCTATAGTTATAAGTTCCTTCTTCAGCTGGTTGATAAACTCCATCTAAATTATCATCTTCCTGAAATTCTACACTTAATTGTGCATTTTTATCACCCCAACCGTATACATAAGCGTTAAAGAAAACTTTCTTCGGATTATCGGTACTAAAAACAAAATAATTGTTAGCAGTACCTTGACTAATTTTGGCACTTAATGCCATTCCGCAAATAAATAAACTAGCCGTTGGACCATGGTTACCGGCCATTACAAAGAACCTTGTTTTTTCTGCTGAGGATATTCCAGAATAATTTACTGAAGTAGAATTGTATGATTGTTGACCTTCGGTAAATGTATTATAAGCACGTTGTGGACTTTCAAAATCATCAATTAAAATATCAACTGAGGGAGTTGGTCTTGCAGCTGCAATTATAATAGTATCGGAGTATAAAGTATCAGGGTAATTTTCAAAACTCATGCGTGCAACTACTGGTTCATTTTTTCTGAAAAATGGTGCAAATGAAATACTTCCATTCCATGCTAATTGATTCAATGAAAAATCTTTATCGTTTCCGGTAAATATTTTCAATGCGCCACTATTTAACCCAATTATTTCAACAGTCCAATTGGTTCTAATTGAAAGTTTGGTATTGTAAATTACAATGTCGCCAGTAACAAAATTTGGTGCTTTTATGGATGCTTTTAATGGCGCTAAAATTTTAAAATCACCAAAAATATCTACCAATTCTGGACCTTCAATTTTTGTTTCTTTTTTACACGATGAAATAATTGCAATGGCAATAATTCCTATATATAGCAATGTTTTTTTCATGTTAGTTTTTTAAAAAAATAAATTATAAATAATGGCTAATCTGTTAATAGCATATTGGTTTTCTGCTAATAATTTATTGTTCCAATCAGCTTGTTGATACTGAATTTTTAAGCAATTATATTTGCTGAATTGATAGTTAATTCCTCCCAACAAAATGGTTTCTTGTAAATCTGCATTATACGATTTATAAAAAATAATTTCATTGAATGAATTGCGCTGCGCTAAAAACTCATTTCCCTTGGCATTTAGTATAATTCCTGCTAATTGAATTTCTAAATTTGGAATAATTTCATACTCCACTCCTACTTTTATTTGCGTACTTATAAAATCAATTTTGTCAATTCCTTCAGTTCCATTTCTTGAAGTATTTTGTTGTTTTACAAACAAGCCAACATGCACTTTCTTTTTTCCTTTATATAATTCATTTATGCCTAAATCGGCCAGTATTTCAAAATTTGTAAAGTCTCTAATTTCAGTAGTTCCTTGCCCTGTAATTTCATTGTACATAGATGCATTTCCACTTATTTTCAAAAGATTTTTATTGCTATGATTCCATGTCAATTTTACATCACCACCTTGGCGATTTGGAGTTGCTTTTCCGTATGGCAACATGTTTTCATAAGCAGGGTTGTAATCTTTTAAAGTTGGACTTAAAAACATGTTGTAATAATTTCCATCTGTTAATATAGAAAGCATATTTGCTGGTCTTGCCGATTCGCGATTGGTGTAATAGGGATATTCGCTAGCCACAGCATTAAAATCTACTCTTCTACTTTGAGCACCAATACTTCTAAAATTAGTTTCTACACTACGTAAATCAATACCAAAATTCCAGTTTTTCTTTTTGTTATCAATGGTAATTCCTCCATCTATAAACATACCATCGTTTATTGAAGGTGCGTTTGCAGTGTTTTCATATGTCACATTCGATTTACCAAATTCTCCACCCAATACCACTTTTAAATCTTTTACTTTTAAATCTTCTTTTACTTCAAAACTGTTAACAGTATTGTTGAATAAAGCATTAGAAAACATAGCAGTTTTTTGCACGTCAAAAGCATTGGTATAATTATAAGCTATGCTTAATTGGTTAAACATTTTTGCCTGAATGGTGCTTCCAGCAAAAAGTCTGTCGGGAGAACTGAAATAGTCGGTTTGTTTATTTTTAGTAATTAATCCTGTTACATGAATATGGTTCACATATTTATTGAAATCAAAACCAATATCTGCAGTTGCTCCTTGTTGACGCCATGAATTTTGACCATAAAATTTATCGTAAGTAATTACTTCTGTGAATGTATTAAAAGCAGCAGGATTATTTTGACTTAGTTCACCTTGATTATTAAATAAAGTATAAGCTGTCATTCGAGTATTTAAGTCGCCAACTTGGTATTTTATTCTGTTAAACATTAAGCCTCGTAAATATAATTCACGTAAGTTAAAAATGATTCCACCACCCCAAAAACCTGTCATTTCATTTTGCACTCGAGTGGTAACTTTTATTTCAGTATTTTCTGAAGGACGAATATGTAATCCAAAATCAAATAAAGTAGCACCAGTCATTTGTTTTCTCGCGGTGGTGGTGTCTTTATTGATAAGGTTTCCACTCAAACTACTGTTGTTAAAAGTAAATCGTCCAGAACCAAAAAAATCAATCTTTTTTTCCTGCGCTTGTATTGCCAAAGGCAACAAACCAAGACATAATAATAAGTATGTGTATATATGCTTCATGTTAAAAATATAGTTTAAGTTCAATGGTTGTTTCTGTTCCTTTAATATTGTCTTTTACAAAACTTTTGTCTTCTTGGCTAAACCATCGTCTTCTAAAATATAAATTTGTGTTTTTAGCAATGGCTAAATCTAAACCCAATCCAAACAAATTAGATTCTTGGTTAATGGCATTATTTAAAGTACTTCCAAGTTTGCCATCTACATTATCACCTTTGTTTAATTGGCTATTACCTGTAATGTATTCTTTACCAAACGATGTAATTAAACTCACTTCTTTATTGATCATAAAAACAGCATCAAATTCATGGTAAAAAGTTCGTAAATAAGCATTACTGCTAAAGGTTGGAATGATGTTAAAATCGCTTTGCGCTGAACCAAATGAACCAACATAAAGTAAGTAAAAAGGTATATAACTAAAATTTACTTTTTGTTTTAATTGCACTTGTAGCATGTTAAAATTGGTCAATGTTTTGGGCATTCCTAAAGAATTTGTATCTGTAATTTCAATCGATTGAGAAAAGCCACGGAAGTATGATGTCCAATTGCTGTAAGCTCCCACATTATTTACAAAAGGAACAAAACGAGAAAAAGGCAAAGCATTTATTTTATGGCCAAAAGCCAAAGTACGTCCCATTGATTTAATTTCACTAGAAACCATATTTCCAATGTTTAATTTGGTAGATTTTGTAATATCTAACCAAAAATTAAAACTAAAACCCTTACGGTTATTACTAATTTGACCAACGTCTGTTATTGATCCAGCAAAATTACTAATGCCTCCACTTCCTCCCGCCGAATTACCAATTTGATTAACAGAAGATGTACTTAAAAAAGCGGTATTTGAACTTAAAAAATTTCCGTAATAATTTACAAATTGCGGACTCATATAAAATCCTTCTATATCAAAAGGAATTTTTGTAATTTTTGCAGGTGTTGTAATTTTAACTCTTATTGCCTCACCCCAACCCTCTTTTTGAGTATTTGAATAAAGTTGTCCTCTTCCCATTTCTGCTGATAAATCGAATCCTTTCCATGCCAAATCATATGAAAAAGTTTGCAATTGAATTCCCGCTTCTTCAGTTGCCAATGAATCTAAAAATGAAGTATAGTTCATCATGTTAAATCCAATGGTTTGGTTGTTCATTTTTTTCCTAATTCTTACTCCAAAGGTATAAGAGGGGATTTTACTTCCAATTATAGATTGAACAGGGGTTACACCATATAACAAGCGAAATGACATATTTCCTGGAAGTTCATTTCCATCAATCATCATTCCTTTAAAAGCTTGCATTCCAAAGCGCATGTCTCTGCTAATATTTCCATATTCAAAATAGTTAGAAGCCCTATCGTATGACACAGAATTATTTTCCCAAGGATAACGTTCAAAAATACTATAACGTTGGTAACCAATAAAACTACTAAAAAGCATTCCGCTCATGTCAGTCCAATTAATACCACCCATATGTGCTGTAAATTTTCCAACATCTGTTTGAATACTTCCAGTTAAGTTAATACCTAAATTTAAATTGATAGGACTATTGCCAATATTTCCAGTAAAATTATGGTATAAGGCATAATCCATTCCTATATAAGTTTTAGAAGTTGGTTGAGCGGAAATATTAATCAACATCAAAGGTGGATCTCGATATACATCGCCAGCACCAAGCACAAAATTTGGTGCATTTGCAAATTGATTCCCTGGAATTACTACAAAAGAGTTTTCTAAGTCACGGTTAATTCCAAAAAAACGATAATATCCATTAACACTAATTTTTTTTAGTGGAATTAATCCCAAAGGACCAGTAGAAATTGGTCTTATAACAAAGCCTGAATCAACATCTTGAGCATTTATTTTGGAAATATTAAATCCAAAAAACGTAAGTATTAACAAGCAAAAAAATCGGTTGAATAGGTAATATTTTTTCAAATCTGTTTTATTGTAAAACGAAAGTATGTACTAAGTTTAGAATACCAATATTATTTGCCCCAACTCACATACTACATTAAGATTTAATTTGCTATTATTACTACAACACAGCTACAACAAAACACTAAATGAAATGGAATAAATTGATCATCGTTCAGAGAGACTCGAGTAACCAGATATTTCTTCAGAAGAGCCTTCGGCGAGCTGTGGAATCTCCCATTGATTTTGAGTTTCACAAACCACCTGAGATGTTGCAAGACTTTCATCAAATTCTCCATCAGCGCTTAGTTTTTCTGGTCCCACAGCTTCAGGTTAGTAAGGTTGCTCTTGTATCGATCTACTGTTATTATCTTTATTTTCTTCTTCTTCAATTCTGACTTTGCTTCTTAGCTGGATCTTACCCTAGCTAAGTCCCAACAAAAGCTTTTTATACTAGGCAATCGCTTCCTTAACAGCAAA
>CAISTO010000043.1 GCA_903888395.1 uncultured Bacteroidota bacterium
ATTTTACACAAAAATTATTGAAAAATATCACTAAAATATTGTTTAATTAATGATTTAATATTTTAGTAAAAAAATGTTTTAATTTTTTACAAATTTCTTAGCAATTAAATGCTTTTCAGAAACAATATTTATCATATAAATTCCTGTTGGTAATTTAGTAAAATCAAAAACAGTTTCTTTGCTTATTTTAGCAAAATTTAAAGTTAAGTATAGCTGGCCAGAAATACTGTAAACATTAATAGTTGTGGGTTCATCTATTGCTGTATTTATACTTGCAAATCCTGATGTAGGATTAGGAAATAACACTAAATTATTGGGTGTAATTTCTGAGACATTTGTATGGTCTACTTTTAAGCTTGAAGGAGTAACTGGTGAACGCCAAATTCCGCGTCCATAAGTTGAAATGACCACATGGTTTTCTATGTTATTAATTTCAATGTCGTTAATGGTGGTATTGGGTAAATTATTACTGTATAATTTCCATTCAGTTAAGGAATCGTTTGTGTAATAAACAGCTTTATTCATGGCCAAATAAATGGTATTATTATAACTACTAGCTTGATGAATAATGCTATTTTTGGCTCCACTAGGAAGATTATAGGTAATGTTTTTCCAAGTAGTTCCACTGTCTAACGATTTATAAATAATATTATCGGTTACTACATATATAATAGATGGATCATTTCTGTTGAAATCAAAATTCTTAATTGACGAAGTCAAATTATTGAATTTAGTAAAATCAAAAGCAGTTGTTCCATCCGATTGAAAAAGCCCGGCAGTGGTGCTTACCAATACTTTTAAATCATTGGTAGGATGTACCCTAATTTGATTAATGTTACTTACAAAATCGTAAGAAGAAGCGATAGAAAAGGAACCAGAATTATACATGTATAATTTTTTGAAACCCGCATATAAAATACCATTATTACCAAATTCTAAAGGCGTAATCCAATTACCTTTTTCACCAGCAGGAGAATTAGCGGATTTGAAACCGTCATTTGATGAATCCGAAATATCTAATTGATACATAGAACCACCATATTGTATAAATCCATAATGTGTATTTAAATTGGTTGGATCTATGGCCGCATCCATTCCATCGGCACCATGAAAATTAATCCATGAATTGTTTGCAAACGAATAACCGCCATTGTCTTGTAATCCTCCTACTACTTGCACTTCGGAAGATTGTGCCACATCAATTCTATAAAACTGACTAATGTTTAAACCATTTTTTGTTTTATCAGAAAAGTTAACACCTAAATCTGAAGAAATATAAATTCCACCATCGGAACTAGTATAAAATTTACCATTATAAAATTTCAAATCATGAATATCGGCATGTGTATATGATTCCCCACTTGGATTACTCCAGCTATTTAATTTATTAAAATTAGTTCCACCATTTGTCGATTTCCAAACATTTAAACAACCGGTAAAAACTACTTCAGGATTTACATCTGAAACTGTAATGGCTAAATCATAACTAGCTTGAGTTCCTCCGTCATAAACATCGGAAGTGGTGTTTTGTGTTGTAAAAGTTTCACCACTATTTATTGATTTATAAATTCCTTTAAAACTGTTATCATTATCGGAAACCAATACGTATAAGTATTCAGCATTTGCAGGTGTAACTGCAATGGCAGTTCTGCCTGCATTGGTATATGATTGAATAGATGTAAAAGTTTCACCACCATCTGTCGATTTAACAATATCTCTTGTGGTTCCAGAACCTGATACAGCATATAATACAGAAGTATCGTTTGGTTTAATTCTAATTTCTTTGCATAAAGTAGTGTAATTTCTTGTCCAAGTTAAGCCTGCATCGGTTGTTTTATAAATACCACTGCTACCCACTACCCAAAGTGAATTTGAGTTCAATGGATTGATTAATATTTCGCCCAGTTTTGAAGTAGAAGTATAAGGATATGAAGTTTGAGCCCAAGTATTTCCTCCATTTATGGTTTTCCAAACACCTGTGGTAGCAGAATTTCCTCCATCTTCATCACCAGTAGAAACATAAATAATATTTGAATCATTGTAATCAATGGCAATTCCAGAAACACCTGAAAATAAAGCCGCTTCATTTAATAAAACCCAAGAATTTCCGTTGTTTTTACTTCTCCAAATTCCTCCATTGGGTGAACCAATATAGATGGTGTTTGGATTTTGAGGATCCACAGCAGAAATATTTATTCTGCCTTGACCTGAACTCCACGAACCTTTGTTCACATGGGTAAACGGACCCATTGGAATCCAATTACTCATATCAATGCTATCTGCTTTTTTACTTAAATTAGGGTTCTTTTTTCTTGAATTTAAATATTCATTTGCTATTTGGTCGCCA
>CAISTO010000044.1 GCA_903888395.1 uncultured Bacteroidota bacterium
ATTATACCCCGAATTCCATTCGGGGCTATTCATATTAAACCCCCTTCGGGGTTTTTCTTTTAAGATAATCGCACGCATCTAAATCGTGTACGTTTTTTAGGCGTAAAAATTTAATAATAATAATATTTTACATCCTTTATATTTCATCTATTAAAATTAATAAATTAATGGAGTTTAATTAAGTAAATAACATTTCGACAAGTTCAATGTCCGTCATACCAAAAGCTATCTGTAGTACTGTTTTTTCATAAATCAAAAATCATATTTCACAAATCAAAAAACTACCAAGCTTGTTCACCTATTAAAGGTACAAATTTGAAATTTTCTAAAGTTATTTCTTCAAAAGTGGTTGCCGATGTTTTAACAATGCTGTGCATTTTTTGAATTTTACTATCTCCAATGGGAATAATTAATATTCCACCCACTTTCAATTGACTGATTAAAGAATCGGGTAAAACTGGTGCCCCAGCCGTAACAATAATTTTATCGTAAGGAGCAGCTTCAATATAACCTTTGCTGCCATCACCCAAAATGCAAGTTGCTTTGTATCCAAATTTTGAAATGCGTGCATGCGCTTTTTTAAATAATTCTTCTTGCCTTTCTATGGTAAATAAATTTACTCCTAATTCTAATAAAATAATTGATTGATAAGCGGAACCGGTTCCAACTTCTAATACTTTATCGCCTGTTTCTATTTGTAGAAGTTGCGTTTGATATGCTACAGTATAAGGCTGACTAATGGTTTGACCTGCATCTATTTTAAAAGCTTTGTCTTGGTAAGCATGTGATCTAAATTCCGATTGAATAAAGAAATGACGAGGAATTTTTAACATGGCTGCTAATACCTTTTCATCTACTATACCTTTGGTTCGTAGTTCTTGTATTAATCGCTTTCGGGCGCCTCTATCTTTATAAGTATCTTCCATTATTGCTTTGCAAAATAAGGAAGCAATTGATAATGGCATTTACTAATTTTAAAATAAAAACATTTAGGGTGTGAACATTTCAAAGTACTATACACAAATAGCCTAATTTGCATAAAGTGTTCAATTTAGAGGTTTAAAACAATGTCGCTGTTTACAGTTTGAAGCTTCAAAAAAAATTATGAATGCCATTTGCCCTTAGTTTTGTTTTTGATTTAAATAATCAAACTATCAAACTTAATCAGTTAAACAATGATTCAAATTGGCATAGCAGGAGCTAACGAACTTAGTAAAAAACATATTGAAAAGATTTTAGAAATAAAAGACTTTAGATTGGTTGGTTTTTACGACCATGATGAGCAAAGTAGCGAATACATTAGCAATACTTTTGGTCTGAAAAAATTTGACTCCTATGCTGATTTACTAGCAAATACACAAGCCATTGATATACTTTCACCTGTTGGTACGCATTATAAATATGCACTAAAAGCCATTGAAAGTTGCAGACACGTATTTGTAGATAAAGTTCTGAGCGAAAACTTAGATGAAGCCAAAGAATTAGCAAACCTTGCTTACGAAGCAAATATTCAATTACATGTGAGTAGGTACGAAAGATTTCACCCTAATTTTCAATTACTAAAAAAACTTTTAAATAATCCATTATATATTGAGTCTTCAAAATTTGACCAACATGTAATTAATCTTTCACCCGAAGATTTAGTTTTTGATTTATTGTTAAATGAATTAGAATTAGTTTTGAATATAGTAAAAGCTAATGTTTTAAAAGTTAGAACAACTGCTGCTTGCATGCACAGTGACACTGTTGATTTTATAAATGTTCGTTTAGAATTTGACAATGGTTGTGTATATAATATGGTGGGGGGAAGTTTTAAATCGGAACAACGAAATAAAATCAGATTTTTCCAGAAAAATAAAACTTACGGATTTGATTTAACAAATTTCAGAATTTCATTACTTAATTCGAGCGATGAAATAAATGAAGCACAAGAAGAACAAATTTTAAGGAATTCTGGTAAAAACACCAACGAAATGATTAAACGTGAGTTGGAACATTTTGCACAAAATATAACGCACCAATCATTGAGATTACGCACCTATTACGATAATTACCAAGCCATAGAAGTAGCTCACAGAATTATAGCAGATTTACAAAAACATAAGCGTTAGATAAGGTTTTAAGCAACTTATTGATATAAACATTTGACAATGATATTAATTAAGTAAAATTAGCTTTTCACTTTAGGCTTTTTAAGGTTTTATAGTACATTTGCCCATATATGTTTACGTTTCAAAAACATCATTTTCTATTATTGCTGTTGCTATTAGCAATGGCCTGTTCCGTTGAAAAATCAACCATTCCTTCATACATCTATGTGAAAGAATTTAAATTAAATACCAATTTATTAACTCAAGGTGATACAAGTGAAGACATTGTAGATGTATGGCTATTTCAAAACAATGAATTTAAAGGCTCATTTGGTTTGCCAACTTATATTCCAATAACGGATAAAGACAAGCATAATATTAAATTAAGGGCAGGTGTTAAACGTAGTGGACAAGATGACCAACGTTTATTATATCCAATTTTTTCTGATTATGACACCATATTACCTTTAAATGATTTGGGCAGTGATACCATTTCTCCAACGGTTTCTTATTTGCCAAATTGTAAGTTTCCATTGATACAAGATTTTGATGGAAATTCAAGTTTTTTTTCCATTAATAATCCTAAAAACGGAGATAGTATTGCCAAGGTAAACGATTTAGATGCATGGAAAACAAATAATAATAGTGCAAAATTTATATTATCAGATTCTACATATCAATTATTTTATGTTTCTAAAGAATTAAGTAATTTACCTGCTAATAATATTCCTATTTATTTAGAAGTAGATTATAAATGTAATGGCGCTTTTTCTATTGGTATCAATCCAATTTATAATAATGGAAAAGAGTCTAAAGGTACATCGGTATACATAGCAAATTCAACCAATGGAAAGTGGAAAAAATTATACTTAGATTTGGCTCTAGACATTGGTACTGAAATTGCTAAAAATGGTTCTGGAACAAATTTTCAAATATATTTTGAAGTGCAAAAAAGTGGAGAACCATTAATAGATAATACCCATTTATTTCTTGACAATATAAAATTAGTACATTTTTGAAAAGTAATAGAAAAATATATTTAGTAATCCTAGTTTTGTTAGATGCTTTGGCAGCTGCAATGGCATGGTCTATGTTTTTTGCTTACAGAAAACTGTTTATAGAAACTGCCTTGTATGGAAAAATGAATGTGGTTTTAGATAAAAACTTTTATTTAGGATTACTTTATGTGCCATTGTTTTGGGTATTTCTTTATTTTTTAGCTGGAAATTACAAAGACGTTTGGCGTAAATCACGTTTAAAAGAAGTTTCAAAAACATTCAGCATTGCTATCTTAGGTGTAATACTTTTATTTTTTGCCTTATTATTAGACGATGCAGTGGTAAATTATCAAGTTTATTACACGACTACTTTTGTATTATTTATACTTCATTTTTCATTAACAGTTACAGAACGATTAATTTTCGCATCATATATCATCAAAAAACTCAGGAAAAAAATTCTTGGTTTCAATACACTTGTGATTGGAAATAATGAAAAAACTTTTGCTTTAGTTAAGGAGTTGAATGAAAAAACAAACGCACAAGGATTTTTAATTAAAGGTTATGTTGGCATTGACGAAAGTATTATTGACGATCATAAACTATTGAATAGCTTGCCATTTTTAGGCTATTATAAAGATTTATCGAAATTAATTTCAGAACTAGAAATTGAAGAAATAATCATTGGCGTAGAAAGCAATAACCATCAAGAACTTAATTTTATTACTGATTTATTAGAAGATGAAAACGTGGTGTTACGCATTATTCCTGATACATACGACATGCGTAGTGGTTCTGTAAAACTAGAAAACGTAGTTGGAACTGCACTCATTGAAATCAATCAAGATGTAATGCCACAATGGCAAAAATTTATAAAACGAGGAATGGATATTGGTATTTCAGTTTTAGTTTTATTCACCCTCTCCCCTATTTTTATATTAGTAGCCATTGGTGTAAAAATGAGCAGTCCTGGTACTATTTTATTTAAGCAAATAAGAATTGGTTATAAAGGCAAACCTTTTCATATATTAAAGTTTAGAAGCATGTATAATAATGCAGAACAAGAAGGCCCCGCACTTTCAAGTACAACCGATGCCAGACGCACCCCTTTTGGTGTTTTTATTCGTAAATATAGATTGGATGAAATACCTCAATTTTATAATGTTTTGATAGGTGAAATGAGTTTGGTAGGACCAAGACCCGAAAGGAAATTTTTTATAGACCAAATAGTAAAAATAGCTCCGCACTACAAACATTTACAACGCGTAAAACCAGGAATTTCAAGCTGGGGAATGGTAAAATATGGTTATGCCGAAAATATTGAACAAATGGTTGAACGCCTTCAATTTGACATTCTTTATATTGAGAATCGTTCTATTGCCATTGATTTTAGAATACTCATTTACACCGCGCTTATCATTATTCAAGGCAGAGGAAAATAATATTTCGGCAAATACAATTACCACGGTCGTTGAGCTTGTCGAAACGAATATCAAATATTTGAAAAAATTTAAAGGTAAACAAGTTCATTTAATAGTTCTTATTAGCATACACATTGAATAAAATTGTTTACTAATAAATAAAAAACAAAGCTTTTTCGTTAATACATTTGTTAGCAAACGAAAAGTCAATTTTTTTATTTATACATATTACCATATGCAACAGAATCAAGCATACTATTTACAACATGAAAACAATAACCACAATTGGTTTGGGCTAGCTGGGACTATTTTTATTCATGGTATTATATTCTTATTACTTTACTTTTTTGTTCTTACACCACCTAATCCACCTTGGGCCGATGGCGGAACTTACATGATTTTAGGGGAAGAAAATATGGGCGGACCTAGTGAAACTCCTGTTGAAAACCCACAACCTAACGAAACATATACTGAAATAAAAAGTGAACCTGCTCCTGAGGAATTAAGCCAAAGCACAGATGAAGTAAATGTTATAGCCAAAAAAGCAGATGATAAAAAAGTGGCAAAACCAATTATTACACCGCCCATTGAAAGACCAAAAGATGAAATAGTACTTCCAAGAAAAGCCGATGCACATTCATTATTTAGAAAGAAATCAAATTCAAGCGATGACGGTGGACATGGAAGTGGAACTGAACCTGGAAATGAAGGAAATCCTGATGGGAAACCTGATGGTATAATTGGCGGAACGGGAACTGGAAATGAAGGTACTGGAACTGGTTCTGGACCTGATGGCGGTGGAGTAAAATATAGCTTAACAGGTAGAAGAGTTGCTAAAAAGCCAAACATTTCTGCTAACTCTAAAGATGTTGGAATTGTGGTTGTAAATATTACTGTGGATAGAGCCGGAAATGTAATAAAAGCAGAGCCGGGCGCAAGGGGAACTACCACTTTGAATGCCGATAAATTACGTGAAGCAAAGAATGCTGCATTATCAACTAAATTTTCACCAAAAGCAGATGGACCAGAAGAACAATATGGCACCATGACGGTGAGTTTTACCTTTGAATAATTATTAATAAATAAAATTATTCAAGATAGTTTCCAATGAAAGCATATAATCCAAAAGATTGGACAAAATTAATTTTCCATTTCCACAAATCAGATTCTATAAGATTATTGCTTCCTGCAATTATAGTTTTAGCAATATACTCTGCTATACTTTGTTATATTGATGTAGAACTACAACTTATAAAATTTAGAAGTACTACTGTTTTACATTCTTTACTAGGATTTGTACTTTCATTATTATTGGTTTTTAGAACAAATACTGCTTATGAACGTTGGTGGGAAGGCAGAAAACTTTGGGGAGAATTAGTTAATTCAAGCAGGAACTTCATGCTAAAAATGAATGCTTTTATTCCTGAAGATGACACTCAATTGAAACATAATTTTCGTATTTTGATCAGTAATTTTGCTTTCGCACTTAAAGAGCATTTAAGAAATGGATTAAAACCTGAATTGCTTGAAGAGCACCCAAATTTAAGTTTAAAAAAACTCAGTGAATATAAACATGCGCCCAATATAATTGCCAAACAAATATTTATAGAAATACAAAATTTACAAAAGCAAAACTTGATTAATGATGAAAAATTGATTGTTTTAAACAATGAATTAAGTTCATTAACCAATGTGGCTGGAGCCTGTGAACGTATAAAATCTACACCTATCCCCTATTCATATATTACTTTTATAAAAAGAGTAATACTTATTTATACCATCACTTTACCAATTGGTTTGGTCGATGATTTTAAATGGGCTACCATACCAATGGTACTTTTTGTGTTTTATGCTTTTGCTGGATTAGAACTTATTGCTGAAGAAATTGAAGATCCTTTTGGTAAAGAAGACAATGATTTACCAACCGATGATATTGCCTATAGAATAAAGGAAAATTTGAAAGAAATTTTGAAGGATTAATATTTTTTTCTAACTAACGTCTATGGTCTATGTTCTATTAACTATCGTCCATCGTCCATTCCCCATCAAACGTAAAACTTTCTCTACGTCTTCAGGTGTGTCAATGCAATGACTATCGTGTTCGGTAATGGCACATTTAATTTTAAATCCATTTTCCAACCAACGTAATTGTTCTAATGATTCAGCAATTTCTAAACTTGATGGCGCTAATTTACAAACGGCTTCCAAAATATCATTGCGGTATGCATACATGCCTACATGTCGGTAATAATTGTGGTGCAAATGCCAATCAGACTGAGGAATTCCTTTGATATATGGTATCACCATGCGACTAAAATACAATGCTTCATTTTGGTTATTTAAAGTAATTTTTACTTCGCCCATGTCAAATAAAACTTCGTGGTTATCTACTTTTATCATTAAAGTGGCTAACTCTGTTTTTCCATCGCACAAAGCTGCTAATAATTCTATTTGACTTGGGTCAATAAAAGGTTCATCGCCCTGAATATTGATGATATATTGCGCATCAAATCCAGCATTTTTAAGTGCTTCAAAACTTCTATCAGTTCCGCTTGGATGGTCTTTTTTTGTATAAACAGCTTTGCCACCAAAACTTTCTACATGCTTATAAATTCTTTCATCATCGGTTGCCACAATAACGTGAGTTAATGAATTGGCTTTACTGGCTTGTTCATACACGCGCTGAATCATGGTTTTACCATCAATATTGATCAATGGTTTTCCTGGAAAACGTGAACTTTCGTACCTTGCTGGAATAATTCCTACTATCATTATTTTTATATATTTAATACAAAAAAGGCTTCAATCGAAGCCTTTTTTGTATTATTTTTTATTTCTTCGTCCTATTTGTTTACCAATGACTATTGGCACTAACAATCTGTTTTTAGTGATTGGTGAGGACACCAACCATGGACAAACTTAACACTTAAAACTTATAACTTAAAACTTCCTACAAATGAATACACTCACCATAAGCTTGAGCGGCAGCTTCCATAATTGCTTCGCTCATGGTTGGATGTGGGTGAACCGATTTAATAATTTCCATTCCAGTAGTTTCTAACTTACGAGCTACTACTACTTCTGCAATCATTTCAGTTACGTTAGCACCTACCATGTGAGCGCCTAAAAACTCACCATATTTAGCATCAAAAATAACTTTTACAAAACCTTCTTTTACACCACCAGCACTTGCTTTACCACTTGCACTGAAAGGGAATTTTCCAATTTTTAATTCATAACCAGCTTCTTTAGCAGCTTTTTCAGTATAACCAACAGAGGCTACTTCTGGCGAACTATAAGTACAACCAGGAATATTATTATAGTTTAAAGGTTCAGGATGATGCCCTGCAATTTTTTCTACACAAATAATACCTTCAGCACTTGCTACGTGAGCCAACGCTTGACCTTTTACAATATCACCAATGGCATAAACACCTTTAACATTGGTTTGGTAAAAATCATCAACCAAAACTTTGCCTTTATCGGTTTTAACACCTAATGTTTCTAAGCCTAAATTTTCTAAATTAGTTTGAATTCCAACAGCCGAAAGCACTACATCTACTTGCATTTCTTTCAAACCTTCTGCAGTTTTAATAGTTACTTTACAACCTTCGCCACTAGCATCTACTTTTTCTACCGAGGCAGAAGTTAATATTTCAATGCCTGATTTTTTAAATGCTTTGGTCACTTCTTTGCTTGAATCTTCATCTTCAACAGGTAAAATAGTTGGTAAAAATTCTACAATGGTAACTTTAGTACCCATGCTGTTATAAAAATAGGCAAACTCACATCCAATAGCTCCACTTCCCATTACCAACATGGTTTTTGGTTGCGTAGGCAATACCATTGCATCACGGTAACCTAAAACTTTTTTATTGTCAATTTTAATATTTGGTAATTCACGGCTGCGAGCACCCGTTGCCAAAATGATATGTTTTGATTCAACAGTTTTTTTAGCTCCAGTAGCATCAGTAACTTCCACTTTACCTGCAGCTAATAATTTTCCATGGCCAGCAATAATTTCAATTTTATTTTTTTTCATTAAAAATGCAATGCCTTTGCTCATGTTATCGGCAACGCCACGGCTACGTTTTACTACTGCACCAAAATCGTGTTCAGCACCTTGAACATTTATACCATAATCGGCAGCATGTTTAATATATTCAAAAACTTGAGCCGATTTAAGCAAGGCTTTAGTTGGAATACAACCCCAATTTAAACAAACACCACCCATTTCAGCTTTTTCTATAATTGCAGTTTTTAAACCTAACTGACTTGCTCTGATGGCAGCTACATATCCTCCAGGACCACTACCTATTACTACTAAATCGTAACTCATTATTAATTTTTGTTTTGTTATTTGCTGCAAATAAAAGGAATATTTACTTAAAGTTTGAATTGCATGTCAAAGAAATTTTGTTTTACGAACAAAATCTTTGGTAATATGCTTTTTCTAATTCTTCTCTATGGTCAGGATGAGCTAATTTAATTAATTCAAAAGCGCGTTGTTGTAAATTTTTTCCAAACAAATTTATTGCACCATATTCTGTAACCACCCAATGTATATGTCCGCGTGTGGTTACTACACCAGCACCAGGTTGTAAACTTGAAACTATACGAGATAATCCTTTTGATGTAGTAGAAGGCAAAGCAATAATTGGCTTCCCTCCTGCCGATAATGACGCTCCTCTTATAAAATCCATTTGACCACCAATTCCCGAATATTGGTAAGTTCCCATTGAATCAGCGCAAACTTGACCCGTTATATCAATTTCTATGGCACTATTGATACAAGTAGCTTTCGGATTTTGACGAATATTTGCAGTATCATTTACCCACGAAATATCCAATGCACTAATTAGTTGATTATCGTTAGCAAAGTCATATAATTTTTTGGTTCCTACCATAAATCCAGTTACAATTCTGCCTTTAATAATTTTTTTCATACTGTTATTGATCACACCACTTTCAATTAAAGGAAGCACGCCATCAGAAAACATTTCAGTATGAATTCCCAAATTTTTATGATTGGATAATTTACGTAACACTGCATCTGGAATTCCACCAATTCCTAATTGTAAAGTTGCACCGTCTTCTACCAAACCAGCTATAATTTCACCTATTTTTTCAACTGCAGGAGAAATACTTTTACTGTAATTTACCTCAGGTAATTCATCATCAACCCAAACCATTTTATTTATTTTGCTTTCATGAACAAAGCCAGCACCATGCACACGAGGCATATTGGGATTTACTTGAGCTATAATAATTTGAGCAGTTTCTACCGCAGCTTTTGCCACATCTACTGAGGTTCCAAGTGAACAAAAACCATGAATATCAGGCGGTGAAACATGAATAATGGCAACATCTAAAGGTAAATATTTTTCTCTAAATAAAATTGGAATTTCACTTAAAAAAATGGGAATATAGTCACCTTGAGAACTATTTACAGCCTCTCGTGTATTTGAAGAAACAAAAAGTGAATTGATATAAAAACTATCTTTATACTTTACATTTCCAAAATCAATATCACCAAATGTACTAATACTTACTAATTCTACTTCTCTTAATTCCTTATATCTTTCGAGTAATTTATTTATTAAAAAAATGGGTGTAGCAGCACTTCCATGTAAAAACACTCTATCGCCTGATTGAATGATTGAAACAGCTTCTTCAGCACTTACGTATTTTCTCATAAAATTATTATTTTATTAAATTTACAATTACAAAAGTAATGCTGAATATAAATTTTATTACATGATATAAGTTTAAATTTTTAATGCTTAAACCATTGAAAAGAGTTGAATAATATGAATAAAAGTGAAATTATAATTTCTTTTTGTTGTTAAATCATTAAGAAACTGACGAAACCTTTTTTTATTAATTTAAATTGCATACTTTTGCACCCTTTTAAAAAAGACTTTACATGCAAAAAATCAGAAACATAGCTATTATTGCCCACGTAGATCACGGGAAAACTACATTGGTTGATAAAATTTTACACCAAACACAACTTTTCCGCGAAAACCAAGAAAAAGGAGATTTAATACTAGATAACAACGATTTAGAGCGTGAACGCGGTATTACTATTCTTGCAAAAAATATTTCTGTTCAATACAAAGGATATAAAATAAATATCATTGATACCCCCGGTCACGCGGATTTTGGTGGTGAAGTAGAACGCGTTTTGAACATGGCCGATGGTGTACTTTTATTAGTAGATGCATTTGAAGGTCCAATGCCTCAAACTCGTTTCGTATTACAAAAAGCATTGGCTTTAGGAAAAAGAGCTATAGTTGTTATTAATAAAGTTGATAAACCAAACTGTCGTCCTGATGAAATACATGATGCTGTTTTTGATTTGTTTTTTAACTTAGATGCAACAGAAGAACAATTAAATTTCCATACATTATATGGTAGTTCTAAAATGGGTTGGATGGGTAGAGATTGGAAGAATCCAACTACTGATTTCACCACATTATTAGATGATATTATCACAGAAATACCAGAACCACATGTAGAAATAGGTAATTTACAAATGCAAATTACTTCATTAGATTATTCTTCATTTACAGGAAGGATTGCTATTGGGCGTATTTTACGTGGAAATATTAAAGTAAACCAACCTATTAGTTTAGTAAAACGCGATGGTTCTATTCAAAAATCTCGTGTTAAAGAATTATATACTTTTGAAGGTTTAGGTAAATTAAAAGTGGAAGAAGCTTTTGCTGGCGATATTTGTGCAATTATGGGTATTGAAGGTTTTGAAATTGGCGATACTGTTGCTGATTTTGAAAATCCTGAAGGGTTAATTCCAATTAATATTGACGAACCAACAATGAACATGTTGTTCTGTATTAACAATTCACCCTTCTTTGGTAAAGATGGTAAATTTGTTACTTCTCGCCATTTACGTGATCGTTTATTCAAAGAATTAGAGAAAAACTTAGCTTTAAGAGTTGAAGAAACTGGACAAGCAGATTCTTATTTAGTTTTTGGCCGTGGTATTTTACATTTATCGGTTTTAATTGAAACCATGAGACGTGAAGGTTACGAATTACAAGTTGGACAACCACAAGTTATTGTAAAAGAAATTGATGGTGTAAAATGTGAGCCAATGGAAATTTTAACTGTTGACGTTCCTTTGGAAGTTTCAGGTAAAGTTATTGAATTAGTAAGCCAACGTAAAGGTGATATGTTAATTATGGAACCTAAAGGCGATTTAATTCATTTAGAGTTTGAAATTCCTTCACGTGGTATCATTGGTTTACGTAATAATGTACTAACAGCTACAGCTGGTGAAGCTATTATGGCACATCGTTTTAAAGCATTTGAGCCTTGGAAAGGTGTTATACCTAGCCGAATGGCAGGCGTTATGATTAGCGGAGAACAAGGAACTGCTATTGCTTATTCTATTGATAAATTACAAGACCGTGGAAACTTCTTTGTGGAAGCTGGTGATGAAATATACATGGGAATGATTATTGGCGAAAATAACCGTCAAGATGATTTAGTTGTAAACATTACTAAGGAGAAAAAATTAACAAATATGCGTGCTTCAGGAACTGATGATAAAGCTAGAATGGCTCCAAAAATCAATTTCTCATTAGAAGAATGTATGGAATATATACAAGCTGATGAGTACGTAGAAATTACTCCTAAATCATTGCGTTTACGTAAAGTACAATTAAACGAAAATGATAGAAAACGTGCTAAACAATCTACGTCTAATTAAATTCGAAATATAGAGACTTTGTATGCAATATCTCTACAAATTCAAATATAAAAAGCCATTGGATAAATAAATTTCCAATGGTTTTTTTGTTTAATATAACACAGGTTTTTAGAACATTTATTTAAGAACCAATTGTTTGAAATATTCTTTTAAAATTGTGTTGTTTTATTTTCAAATAAACTTACATTTGCAACCCTACAAAATGAAGAAATTTAATTTGTAAGATAATAAAATGGTGGTTTTAGCTCAGTCGGTTAGAGCGCCTGATTGTGGTTCAGGAGGTCGTGGGTTCGAGCCCCATATTCCACCCCATTTTATAAAAGCTTCTTGAGCAATCAAGGAGCTTTTTTTGTAATTAGACGTGCAAACATATAAAAAATAGATGCTTTCTTCATTTTTAAATTCTAATTATGTGTTGATTGTTTTAAATTGTAAAATTTCAAAAAGGATCTCCTTCAATCCACCCTTTAAGTTTAATAGATGGAAAATCTGGTAAAATATAGTTGGAATTTATAAAGGGCTCTCCCTTTTCCACTTCTTCCTCAATATTATCTCTTTTATTTACATCCACTTTCCATTTCTCTAATCTCTCCTCACTCCAAAACTCATCTGGTGAAACATCAAATTTATATTCTTCTAATGAACCAGAAGCCTTGAAATAATAAGTAATATTAGGCTCTAGCGAATCAATGGCAATTGGATCATATCCTACTGAAATAATAAGGTGATTTATTAATGTGTTTCTCTCCTCAAATGAATTAGTGTATATAGTAAAATAAATATGGGGTTGCTCTTTAATTTTCCAACCATTAGTAAATTCAATTTCTTTGATAAAAAATCTTCTTGAGATTTTAGAACTAGAGCTTAAATAGTCTAAAAAATCAGCTGTATTAGCAAATTTTTTCTTTAACCTTCTAATAGGGTATTTAGTGTTTTTTGAATCGCTAAACTCACTATATTGTTGATGATAAATAAATGTATTAAGAATTTTCAATTCTTTAAAGTGCATCAAAAACCATAAATTCTCGGCAGTATTTCTTATTCCCAACTTAAAACTTTTTTGGTTTGACAATAATTCAATATTTGTAATAAGTTGGTTCATAATTAATATTTTAGATTAAAAGCTACTTCAACTTAATCCTTTTAAAACTCTTTCCTGATGAAATGGTATTCATTATTTCATCATTTTCAACAAGGGTAACAATAGAATCCATTTCAAAAACTATAGTGCTATTATCTAACTTTAGATTGCCTTTTCTTCTAATCCAATTATAAGTTTTGTCCTTAATTTGAATTTCTTTACTAATATTTAACTCTTTAAAGAAAATGGTATCTAAAAAAGTGGCATCCTCTAATGACCACAAACCAAACGTTTGATAATTATCTCCACCATTATTCATTTCACAACTAGTAAATAAATATTCTTTGTCTAAATGCTTTAATAATTTATACTCTGGAGTGTACCCAAAATGACAATCATAAATAGTATCAACCAAATCCCCTTTCTTTACAACTAATTTACCTTGGGTGCCTCTCCAACTTGGAGATACTTCAATAGGAGTGATAGTTACCTCTGTGTTGCAGGAATAAACAATCAACAAAAGTAATATATAGCAGATGGTTTTCATTATTATTGGTTTTTCATCCTAAATATTGTGATTGATCATCATTTGGCTCATCATGAAACTTTATTAGTTTAATGTTTTTAACATTAAGAAATTTGTTAAGCTCTTCTTGTTTAGATTCATCTATTAAGTTATCCCATTTATCTGTCAAGAATTTACCATAGATAGATTGGGTGCCAACTTCTGCAACTAACCCAGCCAAGGAGTTCCATAATGCTTCTTCTACTAGTTTTAATGCATCAAGTAGTATTATATGGTCTGGTGGAGATAGGAAATTGCCATGTATAAGATTATACCCATTTGATTCAAACGTTCCTATTTCTGTACTAAAAAACAAGCACATTTTTGTTTTTATAGAAATTAGCGTGCTGTTCATATATTCTAAACTGTTATTTTTCATGGCATTACTTTTACTTGAATTTGTTGGTTTATTTAACGTAGGTTTTGTATAGTTTTTGCCTGTAAGCTCATAAACTAAGGATTTTACATTTAAATTATTACTTAAGTTTTTATGTGTTGATGAACTTTCAAATGATTCTAAAAATTCATCTAATTTATTTTTAATATTGTCATAATCAGTCAACGTAATTTCACTCATGTTATTAGAATCTAATAGAGTAAAGCTTTGATATAAAATTGATTTTTTATTCTTGATTTCAATATTAAGTACAAAATTAGATTTGTGCTTGTATCCATTTAAAAAATCAGCATTTTCATAATCAAATGACTCAATGGTATGATTATTGAAAGTTATATACTTAAAATTGTTAAATTTGAATTGTAGATGTTTCACTCCTTGAGGTTTTCCTAAAGCGTCATAATTAGTGCCATTGTTTTTTAAGGTATTAATATGCCATAGCATTTTGTTTTTTTTTGCCTCCTCATATGATTCCATAGAATTGATATCCTTTTTATTTTTTTCTATAATGTATTTAACCAATGAATCATTTGTTGTGTAATCTTTTCCTAAAATATTTTTAAATGGCTGCTCATAGGTATTGTTTAAATACTGCTCAAAGGTATTTGGCTCTTTGTTTAACTCCCAAGTAGCCTTAGATAACAAAAGTGTTTCCAAATTAGAGTCAGGTAATTTTTCAAATTCCATTAAAAGCTCTCCTTTATATTTAGAAAGTAAATGATTTTTAATCCCTAAGTGGTTCAGATATTTAATGTAATCTTGTTTGTTGTCAATATCACAAAAGTCCATTTTACTATTTAAATTAAATCCTTTGCCAGGTTTTTTTTTATTATGTATCAAGTAATCAAAATCAATCCCCAACCTAATATCATCAAATTTATTTTTGTTTTGTGAGATATAAAAAAACATATTAAGTTGGCTATTTCCAATAACAAAATCTTTTTTTAAATACACTTCATCATCTTGACTTAGGAAGTCTTTTTTGACCTCAACATTGTTAAATGTATTGTTTAAAGCGTTTATTAAACCTGGGTACTTGAGGATAAATTCTTTTTTAGATGAATTAAACATAATAAGATATTATTTAATTTCAAATATAAATAAAATTTTATATCATAGGCATAACCTCTACTTTTAATTCAGAAGATTCTAATCCTCTTAAATAGGTTAAAATCACTATTAAATTAGATTTGCCTGATTGTGGTTCAGGAGGTCGTGGGTTCGAGCCCCATATTCCACCCCATTTTATAAAAGCTTCTTGAGTAATCAAGAAGCTTTTTTTGTTTAAAAATAAATTTATTTTCGGTTTTGAAAATAATAAATACTATTTGGTTTTAGTTTTTATATTTTATTTTAAAATACTAATAATCAACAACAATTAATAAATTGGTTTTTTTATTCTTGTTTTAGTAATTAAACAATTCATCTTTGTGAGTGAATACTAACTAACAAACCAAAAAAAACATGTCAACCAATAATTTTACAGAGCGCCAAATTGAAATAATGGAAGCAGCAACACTTCGAATAGATAAATTTGGAATTCAAGAATTAACAATAAAAAATTTGGCAACCGATATCAACTTATCAGAAGCCGCATTGTACCGACATTTTAAAAGTAAAAATGAAATAATGTTAAGTTTATTAAATTATTTTATTGAAGAGCTAAAAACTCGTTTATCGAAAATATTAAATAATACAGACCGAAAAGCATCAGAATTGCTTATTGATATATTTGATTCACAATTAAAAACATTTGTAAAAAACCCATCTATTGTAACAGTTATTTTTTCTGAAAGCATATTCCAATTTAATAAGGAATTATCGGAAACAGTTTCAGCTATGATGGAAATGATGCAAAGCTATATTGAAAAAATTGTAAAGAAAGGACAAGAAGATGGTTCAATAAGTAAAATTGTTGGTATTTCAACTTTAACAATAATAATTATGGGAGGAATGAGGATTACAGTGCTTAAATGGAAGCTTACAGGTCATCAATCTGATTTAGTAAAAGATGGTAGAAAAGTTTTAGATGGAATTTTTAAAATGGTTGAAACAAATAAATAATCAAAAAAAAAAATGAAGTATTATATTTTAAAAATAACTGCAGTTGTAATTACAATATTTGCGTTTTTAACCTTATTTATGAGCACTTCAGTTATATTTGATTTGTTCAATATACGTGAAAAAGAAGGCAATTATGTAATGTTTGTTGTGATCGCAAATTTTGTTGTAGGCATTACTTATTTATTTTCAGCATATGGATTATTTACAGAAAAAATTTGGACAACAAAACTTTTAGCTACCTCTTCTTTAATTCTTATAATTGGTTTTATTAGTTTACTGATATATGCATACACAGGAGGAATATATGAAACTAAAACAATTGGAGCAATGATTTTTAGAATATGTTTAAGCATCCTTTTTACATTTATATCTTATATTAAAATTTCAAATTAAAAAAAAATTTAACTATGAAGTTAGTAAACATTCACAAACACAAATTAATTACATTGCTTTTAGCAATAGGATTAACCGCTGCAAAGGCACAAGTTTTTACTTTAAAACAATGCATAGATTCGGCTCAAGTTTATAATAAAAACTTAAAAATAAGTAGAAATAATATTGCCATAGGCCAGCAGAAAAACAAAGAAGCTAAAGCAAATTTATTACCTAAAATAAATGCAAATGCTGACTACAAATATTTTACAAATTTACCTTATCAATTAATGCCTCTTTCCATATTTGGTGGCCCAGAAGGTAAATTTAAAGAAGCACAATTTGGTGTTCCGCATAATATAAATGCAAACTTAACATTAACAATGCCTCTATATAATTCGCAAGTTTATGGAGCAATACAAACATCGAAAATAGCATCGGAATTAAGCAACTTACAATATTGGAAAACAGAAGAACAATTGTTTTTCGATATTTCTAATCTTTACTATAATGCTCAAATTTTAAAGCATCAATTGGAATTTATAGATGGTAATTGGGTGAATTCAAACAAACTTTTAAAAAATATTCAATTGTTAAAAGAGCAGCTTTTAGCAAAAGGAACCGATGTAAATAAAATAAAATTACAACTAGCGCAATTGAATACTCAAAGAGAAAGTATATACAGCAAACAAGAGCAAATATTAAATGCTTTAAAGTTTGCAATGGGCATTGCAATAGAACAAAAAATAATAGTTGAAAATAATATAATTTTTGAAAATAACAGTAAAGAAAACATAGAAATAACCAATTCAAATAGTTTGGATGTAAACATATCAAAAGTACAAAATAGAATAATAAATAGTGAGTTAAGTACCATAAAAAAAACGAAATATATTCCATCAATAAATCTATTTGGAACATATGGAACTACAGGTTTTGGATATGACAAACAACCAAACGAATTTTTAAAGTTTTTCCCAATAGGTTTTGCTGGTATTCAATTAAACTATTCCCTATTTAACGGCACAGTTACTCAACGAAAAATCAATCAGAAAAAACTAGAACTACAAAACAGTGAGTTACAAATAAATTTAGTGTCGGAGCAAAACAACATGCAAATTCAAAATGTAAAAGTGCAACTATTAGTGGCTATAAAATCAGTTAAAACTTCAGAAGAACAAATACAATTAGCCCAATTAATTTACGATCAAACTTTATTACAAAATCAAGAAGGAACAGCAAATATTACAGACATTATACTAGCTGACAATTCATTGCGAGAAGCGCAACAAACCAACCTAAATTCAATAATTGAATACATGAAAGCATATTTGGAACTAAAAAAACTTACAGGAAACTTATCAATTAAAAATTAGAAATTACGAATAACAAATAATAAAATAAAGATATGAATAGGAAAAAAATAATCGGAATTATTGCAGGAATTGCAATGGTGGCCATTGTAGTTATAAAACTAAAAAGCAATAAAGAAACTGCTGTTCAAAAAGTATATAATTACGATAAAGAGCAAGCCATAAATGTACAAACAGAAACCATAAAATTTGGAAATATTGCCGATGAAACATTGTATTCAGGAACGTTTGAACCGAATAAAGAAACAAAAATAAGTGCCGAAATTCAAGGGAAAATAAATTCAGTAATGGTTGATTTAGGTGATCAAGTAACTAAAGGTCAAGCATTAATTCAATTGGATAATTCATTATTGAAACTACAATTACAAACCATAGAAGTACAGTTGGAAGGATTAGTTGCAGATGTAAATCGTTATACCATTTTAGCAAAATCAGATGCCATTCAGGGAATACAATTAGAGAAAGCAACGTTAGGCTTAAAGGCTGCAAAAGTTCAAAAAGCTACCTTGATTGAACAAATAAATAAAACAACAATAAAAGCGCCATTTAATGGAATAATTACCGCCAAATTAAGTGAAGAAGGAGCCTTTGCAGCACCAGGAATTCCTTTGCTTCAAATTACTGATATTTCAATTTTAAAGTTTAGTGTAAATATACCAGAAAACGAGCTGAATCTTTTTAAACTAAATAACAATTATACCGTTTATACCGATGCGTATAACAAAATTTCATTTACTGCAAAAGCTACCATGTTGGGAAGTAAAGCAAATATAGGAAGTAGTTTTCCTGTTCAATTTATGGTAAAAAACACGCCAGATTTTAAAATAAAATCAGGCATGTTAGGAAAAGTATCTTCCAATGATTTGGGTAATAAAACAGCGGCAAATGAACAAGCCATTGTCATTCCATCTTCAGCAATTATTGGCTCTGCCAATGAACCTCAAATATATTTAGTGAAAAACGGAAAAGCTGTTTTACAAAACATTATTGTATTGAAAAAAATGAATAATAAATCTGTTGTAAAAAGTGGTTTGAAAGTAGGCGATGTAATGGTTACTAATGGTTTTATTAATCTTTTTGAAAATGCAAATGTTTCAATTAAATAAAATCCTAGAAAAATGAATATAACAGAAATTTCAATCAAACGTCCATCACTAATCATCGTACTTTTTAGTGTATTTACTCTTTTGGGTTTTATCGGATATAAAAACTTAAGTTATGAATTAATGCCCGACTTTAATCAGCCAGTTGTGGTAATAAAAACTGTATATCCTGGAGCGGAACCAAATGAAGTGGAGAATTCAGTTTCCCGAAAAATAGAGGATGCTTTATCGAACTTAGAAGGAGTAGATTACTTGGTTACTAAATCATTACCTAACGCATCTATTATCATTGCAAATTTAAAATATGGAACTAATTTAGATAAAACAATGCAAGATGCGCAGCGATATATTGACAATATTCGCAAAGATTTACCTCAGGATATTTTAAGTCCTGTGATGAGTAAAGTATCGCCAAACGACTTGCCAATTATGTCAATTAGTGCATCTAGTAATTTGCCTGCAACCGAGTTTTACCAGAAAATGAAAGATGAGTATTTACCACAAATTCAACAAATAAAAGGCGTGGCAGAAATTACCATTTTAGGTGGTGAAGAAAGAGAAATACAAGTAAAAGCAAATCAAGATAAATTGAAACTTTATAAGGTTTCTCTTTTTCAAGTGGTGGAAGCTATTAATCGTTCAGGATTAGACTTACCCGCAGGAAAAGTGCAAACAAATACGGAGAATAATTCAGTACGATTAACAGGAAAATTTACCACGTTAGACGATATAAAAAATGTGCAAGTGGCCATGCCAATTCAAGGCAGCCCGGTTTATGTAAAAGATGTAGCAACAGTTATTGATGGCATCAAAGAAACTAAATCAATAAGCCGCTATAATGGTAAAAATGGAATAGGATTATTAATAAAAAAACAAGGTGATGCCAATGCTGTAGATGTATCGAAATTAGTGCGAGCAACTTTCAAAAAAATAGAAGAACAGAACATGGCTGCAAGCACCCAATTTATTATAGCTGACGATAGCACCGATAATACCATAGCAGCTGTAAATTCTGTAGTTTTCGATTTAATTTTAGCGGTAATTTTGGTTTCATTAGTCATGCTATTATTCCTTAGAAGTTTCAGAAATTCACTGATTGTAATTGTTGCCATTCCAACTTCATTGGTAACAGCTTTTGC
>CAISTO010000045.1 GCA_903888395.1 uncultured Bacteroidota bacterium
CGCGAATTAGTTTATAAAGGAGCCATTGATGATGCATGGGAAAATGCAAACATGGTTACTCAAGCTTATTTGGAAGATGCCATTGAAGAAGCATTAGATGGAATTGAACCAGATTTTCCCGAAATTCCAGCGGTAGGAACTCCAATTATTTGGAAATAGCTAAAGAAAATTATAAAGTATGAATGATGAAGTATAAAATTTCATCATTCATCATTTCCCGATGTGTCGGGACTTCATACTTAAAAAAAATTGAAAAACAAAGTAATCATCATCACAGGAGCGTCATCGGGAATAGGTGAGGCTTGTGCTTATGCATTTGCGCAGCAAGGGGCAAGGCTTGTTTTAGCTGCACGCAATATTGATAAATTAACGCAAGTAAAACTTCATTGCGAAGCATTAGGTGCTGAAACATTATTGGTAAAATGCGATGTAAGTTTGGAGGCCGATTGCCAGCATTTAATTGAACAAACCATTGAACGATTTAAAACCATTCATGTATTAATTAACAATGCTGGAATGAGCATGCGTGCCTTGTTTTCAGAATTAGATTTATTGGTTTTAAAACAAGTAATGGATATTAATTTTTGGGGAACAGTTTATTGTACCAAATATGCCATGCCTTATTTGTTAAAAGAAAAAGGAAGTGTAATAGGAGTGAGCTCAGTGGCAGGTTTTAAAGGCTTACCTGGTAGAACAGGTTACAGCGCAAGCAAGTTTGCTATGGAAGGATTTTTTGAATCATTAAGAATAGAAAACTTAAAAACAGGATTGCATGTGGGTGTAATTTGTCCGGGTTATACCGCTTCTAATATCAGGAATTCAGCATTGAACAAAGAAGCAAAAAGCCAAGCTGAAAGTCCGTTTGACGAAAGTAAATTAATGCCTGCTGAAACTGTTGCAGCTTATATTTTAAAAATGATAACAAACCGCAAAGCACACCAAGTTTTAACTACTCAAGGTAAACTTAGTTTTATATTACAAAAGTTTGTTCCAAGATTATTAGACAAATTGGTTTATAACACCATTGCAAAAGAAAAAGACAGTCCTTTTAAATAAACAAAAAGGCGATTTTAATTTTAAATCGCCTTTTTTTATCTATCGTCTACCAACTAACAACTGTCAACTAACAACTATTAGCTATTCATGGTTGCTAAAAACTCTTCATTCGTTTTGGTATTCTTCATGTGATTCAACACCACGTTCATGGCTTCCTCAGCATTCATATCGGCAATGTGATTGCGTAGCACCCAAAGACGTTGAATAGTAGTTTTATCCAATAATAAATCATCTCTTCGTGTACTTGACGAAACAATATCGATGGCAGGATAAATGCGTTTGTTAGCTAGTTTTCTATCTAACTGTAATTCCATGTTACCTGTACCTTTAAATTCTTCAAAAATTACCTCATCCATTTTTGATCCAGTATCAATTAAAGCAGTAGCAATAATGGTTAATGAACCACCGTTTTCTATTTTGCGGGCAGCACCAAAAAAACGTTTAGGTTTATGTAAAGCATTTGCTTCCACACCACCCGAAAGTACTTTTCCTGATGAAGGCGCAACGGTATTAAATGCACGGGCCATGCGAGTAATGGAATCTAATAAAATAACTACATCATGTCCACATTCTACCATGCGTTTTGCTTTTTCCAAAACCATATTCGCTAATTTTACATGCTTATCGGCAGGTTCATCAAAAGTACTTGCCACCACTTCTGCTCTTACGCTTCGTTGCATGTCGGTAACTTCTTCTGGACGTTCGTCAATGAGTAAAACCAATAAATAAACTTCAGGATGATTTTTGGCAATAGCGTTTGCAATGTCTTTTAATAAAATAGTTTTACCTGTTTTTGGCTGTGCTACTATTAATCCACGCTGACCTTTACCAATAGGAGCTAAAATATCAATAATTCGAGTAGAATAAGTAGAGGCATTATCGGCCAAACGCAAACGTTCATCGGGGAACAATGGCGTTAAATGTTCAAAAGCAACTCTGTCTCTAACTTCAGCAGGATTACGTCCATTAATAGATTCTACTTTTATTAAAGCAAAATATTTTTCACCTTCTTTAGGAGGGCGAATGGTTCCTTTAACAGTGTCACCTGTTTTTAAACCAAACAGTTTTATTTGAGATGGAGAAACATACACATCATCGGGACTAGACATGTAATTATAATCGCTAGAACGAAGGAAACCATAGCCGTCAACCATTGTTTCTAATACGCCTTCACAGTTTACAATTCCATCTAATTCTATGTATTCTTGTTTTTCTTTTTCTCTAAAATTTTGTCTATCGTTTCTGTTTTTATCCCATTTGTTAGGTGGTCTAATTTCTCTTGGTAAATTATTTTCTGCGTTTGCAGGTTTTTCTCCTTCTTTATTTTCAATATTAGCGGTTTCAGCTGTTTTGTTTTCTATGTCATTGTTTTCAGTTGTTGTAATTACTTGATCAGTATTTCCATTGTTATCAACTGAATTTTCTTTTGGCAGAACATTTTTTTCAAAACGATTACCCTTGTTTCCATTAGGTGCTTCCGAATTGTTTTTAAATGATTTTTCCTTGTTATCATTTTGAGTTCTAACTGTACGCTCTTGTCTGATTTTATTAGGAATGATGGCAGGAGTAATTGTTTCGTTATTAGTATCAATGATTGATTCAGAAATTGGCTCTTTATTAATGATTATAGATGCTACTACTTCAGAAATTTCCTCATTGGGAATTTCTTTAACAATTTCAGGAATGTCTTTGTCTTTTTTAATTCTTGGTTTGCGTTTAACAGTAATTGGTTCAGCTTTTGCCGTGTCAATTACGCTTTTTTCAGCAATGCTGTTCACCAATTGTTCTTTGCTTAAATCAGCAACATTTGAAATTTTCATAAATTCAGCTAATTCTTTTAGCTCTGAATCTTTCATTTCGTTCAAAGTAGTTTTTTCGTACATGTAGTAATGTAAAGTAATTTACAATAAATTTTTTTTGATTTTTTTGAAGTTGCAAATGCAACAATTTGAAGAAAAAAGTGTGTTTGTAGTTAATAGTATAGCTATATTCCTTTTTTTCTGAGTGCAATTATAATAAAAGCAATAATATAAACAAGAAGTTATTTTATTTCCATTCAAAAATCAGTTAAATAGGTATTGATCATAGGTTTTAATTGAATAATATATTCATAAAATATAATAGAATCCCAAAAAGACATTCATCAATAACAAGAAATAATTTATGTTTAATAATTTATATGTTACTCATGGTCTTCATAGGTTTCTAAAAAATCTTGGATATTAAAATTTAAATAAAATCCAAAAGGATTAAGTCCTTCTTTCCCAAAATCATTAAATGGATACCATTTTTGATGATCAGGAATATAAACTTCCATTGCTTCTGCCGTAGGAAATATTTTATAATCGAAAATGGTGGTATTTAATGCCAAATAACCTGGGTAATAAAAGTGCATTCCATTGTTAATTCCAAGTTCCATTTTTAACAACATCATGTATTTACTCAAACTGTATTTTTTATAAGTTGGATCGTAAAAATTAGTAATATCCATCATGGTTAATTTACCTAAATCAAAATAGCTTGCAGCTATTAATTGATTACCATCTCTTATTTGAATTGTTTTGGTGTGGAATGCTGCCAAAGGCAATGTTTCTGGCTTTCCGTTTAAGCATAAATTTACAGTTTCAGAAGGTTCAAACTTTAATTTTGCGCGGTATCTTTGGTATAATTCTTCTATTTCTTCATCAATAAAACAATCGGAAATGGTAACAGAAAATTTTTTATTTTTTTTATAAATAGATAAGTCTTTTATATTACCTAATTTGAATAAATTTGTTCTTAACCAAAATACATCAACTATCATATTGTTGATAGTATCATAGCAGCAGTTATCAGTAAATATTAGTCTGTTCCAGCGGTAATATCCTTTGGCTAAATAATTATCTAAAACTTCGCCTGTTATTTGCTCCATGAATTTAATTAGTATATTTTTTTGCAAATATAAAATATAAAGTCCCGATACATCGGAAAATTATAAAGTATGAATTTGACTGTGCTTACTTTACTTTAATAACCAAACTTCTATTTGCTATTTGTTTGTGCTTGAATGCAGCGGCACCATAATTTACAAGGGTTTCAAAGGTACAAAAAAAGACAACTTTCAAAAAAAATTTGGAGCTGGAGGGATTAATTCTTTTTCCCGTTTGGGTGAACCTTACAAACAATGCCCTTTGCATACGCAAAGGATGCATTTTTATTTGCATACGCCTTTACAGGCTTTGCATGTAGGCGTTCTGCAAATAAAAATGCCCCAACCTTACGGCTGGGGCATTGATTTGTGGAGCTGGAGGGATCTGTATAACACACTTACCACACTAATATTCAAATATTTAAAAATAGAAATTTATTCGGATACCCGAATTTACCCCCTCTTAAAATTAATCATTTCAACGTAAAACTTATGACGAATGTAAAATGATTTAATTGTAAATGCAAGTAAAAACAATACTATTTTTTGTACTAGTTAGGACTGAAAACAGTGGAAAATTATTGCTCATTTCAGGGCAATTATATTAAAAGTAAAGGTTGAACATTTTCCTTTTTTAAGCCAGTGTAAACACAAAACTCTTCAACGGTTACAAACTGGTGTCCTTCTTTATCAAACTTACTTTTAACTTTTTGTAATAAGAGCCTGCTATACCTTTCGCTCTTTCCTGTAATACGCTGCACATCCTTTGGATAAATGCATAGCCTCACCGTTTCTGTTTTCATACATTACCTATACATCATGGATTAATTTAACATGCTTGTACTACAAATGTAAATAATATCAATTACAAAAATATTAAGCATTATCGGCATAAAGTGGATATGTGTGTGCGTATCGGAACTGCCTTGTTTTAAAGTGTATTCTGTGCATTTAGTTTTGTAGTAGAAATTAAGAAATGAAAGGCTTATCAAGGTGTGCCTTTAAACATCGATCTATAAAAAAAATATAATTTTAAAAAAATGGCAAAACAATCAGGAATTGTAAAGTTAGAAGGAACTATTGGGAATATTTCCTTTTACAAAAGTCAAGACGGCTATTTAGCTAGAGAAAAAGGAGGTGTAGATGGCGCAAGAATTGCGAGCGATCCAGCATTTCAAAGAACCCGAGAGAACGGAAGTGAATTTGGTAGTGCAGGCGCTGCAGGGAAAATTTTAAGAACTGCGTTTCGTGCATTGGTTTTAAGTACAGCCGACAACCGAATGGTTGGAAGGTTAACACGAGAAATGGTAAAAGTGATTCAAGCGGATGCTGTGAATACAAGAGGACAAAGAAATGTAATTGATGGAGAAGCCGAGCTTTTGCAAGGATTTGAGTTCAATATTTCAGGAAAATTGAGTACCACTTTATTTGCACCTTATACACCAAGCATTAACCGTGTTACAGGTGAATTGAGTGTGAACATTCCATCGTTTGTACCTGTAAATATGATTGGTGCACCATCTGGAGCCACTCATTTTAAAATTAATACTGCAGGTGCAGAAATTGATTTTACAAATGGTACTTATGTAGTAGATACCCAATCGAGTGTTGAAATACCTGTTAATGGCCTTGCTACAGCAGTAATTGATTTAGTAAATTCAGTAACTGCTAACAGTGTTCATCCATTGTTTTTAGCGGTTGGAATTGAATTTTATCAAGAGGTAAATGGTGTGAAGTATACATTGAGAAATGGTTCGTACAACTCATTGGCCTTGGTGAAAGTAGATGGTAACTAATTTTTCATAAAAGTTTCCCAAGCGAAAGCCTGGGAAACTTTAAAATCATATGTATGATGGAATTAGTTTTAAACAGGACCTACTTTCCAAATGGGACCAATGGAGAAATATTTAGGAATGATCAATTGATTTGTGAAAGCATAGAATTGCCATGGCAAGAAAACAAAAAAGTAGTTTCATGTATTCCGGAAGGAAGGTATGAAATAGAAGCAAGATTTAGTGATCAACATGGTGCACATTTTTGTTTGAAAGACGTATCCAATAGAAATTTAATTTTGATTCACCCAGCAAATAATGCTTTGAAAGAATTGAAAGGATGCATAGCCCCTGTGACCAAATTAATTGGTCAAGGAATAGGCAAAAATTCGAGGTTGGCCATGAATAAATTGAGATTGTTGGTTTATGAAGGATTTTCAAAAGGAGAACAAGTATTTATCACGATAAAATTAAGTTAAGAAAATGGAAATAGTAAAAAGAATAACATCTAAAACACCTGAATTTTTTAAAAAAGTAAGAAATTTAGGATTGATATTGGCAGCAGTTAGTGGCTCCATTTTAGCAGCTCCAGTTGCATTGCCAAGTGCTTTGGTAGCAGCTGCAGGTTATTTTGCCTTGGCAGGAGGTGTCATGTCGGCAGTGAGCCAAACTGCAGTTGTAAATGAGCCCGAAGAAGAAGATTGGCCGTTAAAAAAGTTTATAAAAGACAGCGATGATAGCCCACATTAATGATGTAAACACCAGGACGAACACTTTTGTAGGAACAGTGTTAACAATATTTGTAAATATTCAAATTGAAGATTTGATGCAAACAATTATTTTAGCAGCTGTTGGAGCAATAGTTAGTTTTTTGGTTTCGATAGCGCTTAAGGTGTTTAAAAATAAATTCTTTCATTAGTTGTGGTGACCCGATGAGAGATAGAATGGAGCCCCTAATTTGGGGCTTTTTCTATTTATAATGATTGGTAAATTTTGGGTAATTACGAAAGAAATTCTTTCAGGTTTAACTAAGTGAAAAGGTTTGAAATACTTGTTTTTTTCTCTCTTTCTTTTACTTAGACTATGTTAAACCTTACTTTGAATGGTTGAGAGACTTAAGGTTCAAATTTTACTTTTTAAAATTTGTTGGACTTCTTCCATCCGTTCTATTAGTTTTTCAAAACTCAACGATTCCCCATAAATCATGTTTTCCTGCATCGCTTCATAATCTTTTTTCCAATCATTAAAAATTGCATTTGGAGGTATGATATTGATTTTATTTGGAGCATGATTTGCATAATCAATTCCACCTATTGCTGTAAATTTACTGCGATGGTTCACAATCTGGTTATATAAATCATCATTTTTGAATGCAATTTCAGCAAATTCTGAATTCATTATTTTTTCAATATCATATAGGTGCCTGCTCAAACGATTTACCCTAATTTTATCAGTTGGTTTTTGAAACTCCTCATGTAATAGAAATATCTTTTCTAAAAAAGTTCGCTCAGGATTTACAACAGGTATAATAATGTGTTTATCAGCAAAATTTCTACCATCAAAAGCTTCGCCTACAAATGATATAATACTTTTTTGACTATATGGTTCAATCAAAGAACGACTGCCTAATTCAACCAAAATACTTGGTTTTAAGTATTCAGTATTTCTAATGATGCTAGGAAAGAAAACCTCAATTATTAGTGGGTCTTGATCAGGGTCTTTTACATCTTTTAATTGCATTGTTAATCCAGTAACACCTGCATCTTCAAACTTTTGTTTTAACTCGTTAAAAAATATGTCTGAAATATATTCATACGATTTTTTGCGAAGCTTGCTTACTTGAGTTTTAGTAATATTGCCTTCGTATCCTAAAAACTGCCTATTTAACGCCAAGTCAATGTCTTCTGACAAACGGTCGATTAAGCCCCAAGCTTTACTTAACGATGTTCCACCTTTGAACACTAAATGTGGTGCGCAATTCATTGAAAATATTAAACCCAAAGTTTGTGTAACCCACCAATCTTTTTCTAAAGCTTGAAGCGAAAGTGGTGAAGAGACCTGTTCAAAAATTGATAGCCTATCATTAATTGATAATTGTAAAAAGTTTTCCATGGCTAATTTTTCATCGTTTTTTTTAATATTTCAGCAACCCAAGCAGGAGCTAATTTACTGTCATGTATTATATATTCTGGTTTTTCATTAGTAAGATGTTTAGTTATTTTTTCTTTTTCTGTATCGCTTACTTTATCTTTACCAATGGTTTTTAAAGCTTGTATTACCAAGCCACTTATGTCCCCTTTTGTACTTAAATTTTTGGGTGTAGTTTTCTTAAATTTGATGGTTTGTTTTCCAATTTTAACTATGCGAGCTGCACCATCAGTTAAATAAACAGCGTTTACAGGAACTTGGGTGCTTAAACCTAATATATTGAGTGCTTGAACACCTGTAGCTACTATTCTTGCTCTATCTCTTTTTGCAATTGCTTTCGCAACATCATTAATATTTGGCAGCACCGTGCCAATTAATGTATTTTGTTTTGGTATTACATATATTCCTTGAGCTACTCTGACTGTTTGCTTACTTTCAGTTAAGCGCTGCAATGCTTTCCGGATTGTTGCATTTTCGGCTATGGCATCAAACTGTTCAATAAAAAAAAGTGTTCCTTGTTTGCTTTTTTTTATTTCAGCAAACACTTGTTGTTCAATATTTTTATGAGATTTTTCCATTTATTTTCGTCACAAATTTAGTAAATATTTGTGACAAAAAAAGTAAATTTTATTATTTCAATTATTCATAATGTTACTTGATACTTTTTTCATTGCTAAAAATCAAAACAATACTTCGGCATGCTCAGCAACCACACTTCTACAATAGACCGAAGCTATCCGGCCATAAAGCCTTAAACAAGGCCAGCTTCCGATGCATCGGTATGTCAGTCCAACACTCGCCAAACAACTGGCCATTGGAATTATTTTGAAAGGAAATGGATTGTTAATTTTTAAAAAAGTGAAGACGTTTTAGCTTTTATAATTCTAACTTTTACACAATATAATATATAAATACACAGCAGAATATAATATGTAAATGCACAGCATTAAAATTTAAGAAGTGAATATTTATGGATTGATAGATCTTGGAATTGTAGATCAAATTTCAAGAAAATGAATTACAAAGTAAGAAAAGAGCCCCTGGGGGCTTTTTCTATTTAAGGACCTTGTACATAATCACTTTTTTGGCTTCTTTGATGAGTTGAATTTGTTTCAAAGTATTTGCTAAATGTTGGTCAAAAGTATTGAGCAAAACAATGGCATTTTGAAATTCATTTGGCTTTAAACTGGCTTTTTCGCTAGCTTCTGTAATGATGTTGATGACATCTTGAACGCGAATAAAGGAAATGACAGAACCAGTTAAAAAAGGTCTAAAAAATTGGCCTTGCCATAATCCGTAAGCAAGCCAATAATAAAAATCGGCTTCTTGTTCTGTTTTTGCAACAAGTACAAAACAATTTGGACAAGGAGTTTTTAGTGGTTTTCCTGCATTGGCTCCTTTCGATAAAATGAATAAATGTGGAGTTGCGTAATTGTTGCCAATCCTGTGGCATTTGATGTTTGGTTTAAGCATAATCTGGGTTAAAAAATTTATGCTTCGCTTCGCGCCTTATATTTTTAAAAGAGAAAGAAAAAAAACCAGAAAAAAAAAGAAAAAGAAAGCCGACTCTTAGGGTGGCGGTGATAAAAACCAAAAGGAAGCGGAATAAAGGAAAGCCTTTGCGGTGGGCTGTGTTTATGCCGAACACTTTTGGATTTTAATCGTGTAGTGGGCTGTGCGAGCCGCCCTATTTTTGCTGCCTTTTTTATTTTTTTGTCAACGAGATGCTGGTTAGAAAGAGTATTTTGAGGATGCTAAATTCAAGAAGTATTTTCAATCGAAAAGAGAGTAAAAAGGGTGATAATATTTTAGATAAATTCAATTGATAATCGAAGGAGGATGCTAAACGTGCGGTGGGTAAAAGCAAGGGTGCATACTGCATGAACTGCAGCATTTTTTAGGGGAAACTGAATGGAGCAATAATTCGGCTATTGGAGTATTGCAAGGTTGCAAAGTTTGCAAACATTGCAGTTTTGCAAATTAGAAAAGATGATAGCCGAAATTGCGTAATGAAAGTTTTGTTTGGAATGCAGCAGGGCAAAGGTAGGCACTGTTGCTGTGTAGTGCTTTTGGAGGGTGAAAGAAATGGAACGGGGAATGGAGTGAGGATTGCGAAGTGAAACGTAGCACCCGAAACGAAATGGTAGTGGAATGAAATTTACCTTCCAAAAGTACATGTGTTTTGGAGGATTATTGAAAAAATTGTAACTCAATTTCATCATAGAAAATTACTTTTTCATAATTATACCTCCAGATATTATATAATTACTCAATAGGTATAATACCTCTCTTTTCTAGTTCAATGGACCATTGAACTTGCCATGTTTTACCATCAATTTGGTCTAGTAAGATAAATGTGTACATGTTTTGAGTCGATTGAAGAATAAATCTGTCATTAACCAACTTTCCCTTTGTTATTAAGGTGTCATTGCTTAATACCGATGTAAACCTATTTTCGCTATTTATATCAATTTGCACTTGCCACATTTGTCCAGTAATAGTATTTAGCTTTATAAAGTTGTACATATTTTGAGTTGGAAAAAGTCGATACACAACATTCGGATTGATTTGCTTACTTAAATTATCATGTTCTTTTTTATTAGTTTGGGCAAATGAAAGAATTGTTGATAAAGCGATTATAGAAGTTAGAAGTATTTTATTCATATTTTTAGAAATTTATAATGATGTTTTTACTTTCATATTACCTAATTTACTAGTAATATTTTAGTAGAAATCACTGTGTTAATTTTTTTGTTAATTTATATTTTAGAGCATTTTCAAGAATAAAAATTATTCTAAACAATTACAATAATTATTAAAAAATCTACTGTATTTTTTCAAAACCTAACAACGTTAACTATCACAAGGATGATGACAGGTAAAACAGCCTTGAGCGTGTGGCGGGAAAATGGGATGCAAGGAAGTTGCAGCCCATGTGTCGCGAGCCTACTGCGAGTGGAGCTGAGGCGGGAGGCAGAGGTGGCACGAAGTGCCCTGACGACCTGTGTATCACACAAGGGTTTGGCGTAATTTTTTTGCGTTAAGGTAGGGGAGTTGGCCCATGCAAAAATGATGACAAACCCGCAGCCGAAGCGACTACGCAGGCGAGCCCAACTATAGCAGCGGCTGGACTGGAGGCTGCTGAAGAGAAAGAAGCGAGGAACGAGCGAAAAGAACAAAGCTGCCTACAGTACAGAGATAGCTGCTGTGACGACTGACGAAGGCACTGCAAAGTGCATGACAGCCTTTTGTGAAAACCCGGAGGGCAATATAGCTGCTTGGAATGCTTTGAAAAACAAATAAAAGTACCAAGCTGCTGTATTGGGCTGGCATGACCTTTTGCTGAATAGGAGGGAGGAACGCCACTTTACCTGCTTTTTGGATGAAAGATAATGCTTGTAGAAAGAAAATGCCTTTTTGGAATATTGAGGTAAGAAAAATATTTTTCTGAAGGAAGATAAATCTTGAAAGCTAATATTTAAAATACTTGTGATTTGTACTAAAAGCATTAGGGATTTAAGTGGAAATCCTTTTCTTTTCGCAAAAGATTGGAACATAAAGCCCGACCCAAAGGGTAATGCAAAAATAATATTAGTGAAATATTGAATATTTGAATATAAGATTCTGTTTTTGTGAAGATAAAAACAAATTATAAATTAGATAAACAAAATTTGCTTTAAAGTATGAAATTTAACAATATAGAGACTGAATAGGTAAGTATTCTAAACAAGAACTGAAATTGTAGAATATAACACTTATAAACGAGTACTAATTAGTTTTTTTAGTGAAATTTACTGGAGGAAGAATTATTAAACCCAACCCTGCTTTAGCCGATAAATTTGTGAGATGTTCTCTAATGTAAGGAAAAATGATTGCAGCACCGTTAATGTTACCAAATTGTTCTAAATCATCTAACTTTGATTCACCAATTTTTTCGAAAATACCAACCATAACAATTGAACAATTAATTTCTTCAACATCATTAAGTGTTTGTATATATTCAACTTTTTCATTTACGAATACCGTGTTATCATTCACACTTACATTTACATCAACCTTAGTTTCTTGATGAACATTTGGGGCGTTGAATGAAATATTTGGAATTCGTTTAAAAGTACTTTCGAGTAAAATTAAATTGGTAATCTGAAAACCTGATTCCATCTCTTTTCTATCGTTTTCGTTATCGCTATTTATATTCATTATGCAGCTAGAGAAAAATTATTAAAGGGTAATGTTTCATTCTGAATGATTTCATCAATAATACTATTTGCACTAAAAATATTATTTAGAGAGTTCGAATTGGTTCTAAAAGCAGTAATGTTAGTATTTTTTAAAGACTTAGACCAGCTAATATTAGCCATAGCAGGAGCATTATTTGAGCAAGATATTTGAATTGGCTGATTTGTTAAATTATTTTGAGTAAAATTAACAGCAAAATTATTAACAAACCTAGTTCCTATAAGCTGAAAATCAATGCTTGTTAAGCCAACAATTGCATCATCTGAAACAAAACAAATATTTTGAAAATTAAAAGTATCAATAAACTTATTTGTTATTTCATTTTCCCAAATGATATAATCATTATCTAGGTGGTATGTTTCATTTGGTACTATTTCAACACAATGAACTAGCGCATTTGAATCATATTCATAACGAACACGAGTTTGGGGGAATAATTCAATAAACTTACCCAACTCAAATTTTATAAAATTGGTAGCTTCTTTAATTAAATTATTTTTTGTCATTTTTTAAATTTTTTAGTACTGATTTGGATAGTGATATTGAATTATCACTTATTGTGTAATCAATTTGTAAATCAAAATAGTCAGCATTTATTCTTAATCTTTTTAATTGTAATATATCTTTGTAGAAAACACGTGAATCTAAATTTTGGTTTGTAAGGTGTTTTTTTATTTCATTTATCAAAATTTCGTGAGATCCCTCATTTGAATTTTGATTTAGTTGTTTTAAATCTTCTTCTGATTTGTTCATTTCCGTTAACCAAATATGCTTCATAAACTGAATACAACAATAGTAAGCACAATGAACAACCGATGGATACAAATTTTGTTTATGTAACAATTCTGCTGCAAATAAGTTTATATCAGATTTGTTCTTTAAATGCCCCATAAAATGTTCGCAATATTATAAATTTATTTGCAATATAACTAAAATTATTTAGTGATAACACTTTACCTGCTTTTTGAATGAAAGATAAAGCTTGTAGAAAGAAAATGCCTCTTGGAATATTGAGGTAAGAGAAACATTGTTTTGTAGAAAAGTGCTTTTCAAGTTGACAAACATTGTATGATAATTCAATTAGTAAATGATTTGGATTGCAAGTTCAAAACCGCAGTTGCATTCTAAGTTAACAATCATGGATCTAAAATCCAATATGGCAGTAACTCAACCCATAACTGTGTAAACCCTTTATGGGATTGGTGTAAAGGTGGTTTTTGGGGTTAAAAAGTTTGTAATTGGTTAAGTGCATTTTATACTTCAAATAACGTATTTTTAGAACAAAAAACCGTTTTAGTTTTTGGCTAAAGCGGTTTTGGTTGTGTAAATGCCTTGTGCTTTGTTGCAGCTAAAAGTTGCCTTAAATACTCACTCGCAAAATATGCGAGCGAGTGCGCTAAGCCTATGACGCATTATAGACTCTTCGCATTGAGATAAATTTTATACTATTCACCCCTTTCAGCCATTGGGAAAATGTACTCGTAATTACATACGTTTTTAGAGGATTTATCTTTTAAGGTAACTTCAAATACGAGTTGGTTAACAAAGAGACCTTTATTTCCATATTTTTTAAAGAATGTTTCAAAAGGAACATCCTTCTTCCAAACTTCAATAGAAGTTTTCTGATCTGTGAAATCCGCATTAGTAATATGCTTATCTTTCACAATTTCGATTTCCTCATAAGTCTTGGCATTTACTGGATATGTTGCATCAGGGCTTTGACCCACTTTGAGTTTTAATGTTACATCCATAATATACTCATCAATAGATGGTGCCTTTTCTTGTTCGTAAGCTAACATGTTATTTTGAACACTCACCTTGACATCAAAACTCTTAGGGTACGGGACATTATCTTTATCCCATCCACTTTTATTTTGTTCGTACTTGTCTTCTATTTTTTCTGCAAAGCTTCCTATTAGATAATCATTTCCGGTGTGACTCCAGACTTCAATAGTCGGCTCTAACACCCGTTTATAAGTGCTTTCTGAAGACTCACTTTGTACCGTTTTGTTAACAGAGGTTTTAGTATTGCAACTAGTTATGCTTATCGCACAAAGCAGGTATAAGATAATTATTTTCATATTACTTACGATTAAAATTTTGTAGATGTCCATGATCCCCATGACCACCTAATTTAAATGTCCCTTCTAATAAAGAACCTTTACTATTAGGATAAGAGCCGATACTTTTATCCCCACCAAATCCAAATTTGCCAAACGAATTTATTAAATCTTGACTTCTTGTCACATCAAAAACAGGGCTATTTACATGAACAGGTAACATAGCAACATCGGTTCGGACATACCTAAAATCAACATTTCTTCCGCCACCATGAGTCTGATGGGATGAATTAGGTCTTTGACCAGAACTATTACTCATATCTCCAAACTGGACATCAACACCCGGATTCTTTTTGGAAAAATATGCTACTGCCCCAAACAAAGCCGCTGCAATTTCCGGTTTCACATAGTGATCTCCTCCTGCGTCTTTATCTCCATATCTTGTGAATCCTTGACCTTTATCAGGGAATCTAACTAATTCCGCCTTCTTCGAATCCGGCTTGTCAACTTTAAGAACTTCCGTTGTCTTTCCTTTAACATCTTCTACAAGATATCTGTCAAATTTATCATCAGTTTTCTTAAACTTAATAGTACCATCTTTTTTAGCCGTATAATCATCAGTCTTTCCTCCACCTTTAAAGTCAATAGTAGCTATTGGACTGTTTGCAAAGTAAGCGTAGCTTGATTGCCAAGGATATTCCCTCTCCCTCGGGTCAGTCGAATTAAATCTTCCAAGACGTGAGTCATATTTACGTAATTCATAGGCTATACTATTTCCAGCCCCTACGACCTCGTCATCTTTCTCTTTTCCGTTGAAAGCGAAGCGGTATTCCAACCCATAACCGTGCAAACCCTTTATGGGCTTGCTGTAAAGGTGGTTTTTGGGGTTAAAAAATGTGTTATTGGTTAATTGCATTTAGTACTTCAAATAACGTATTTTTAAAACAAAAAACCGATTTAGTTTTTGGGAAAATTGGTTTGTGCTATTTGTAACTTTTTACAAATTAAAGCCGTTCACCAAACATTCAGATTTACATCTGCGCTTACTGGAAATTTCATTATAATGGAAAATATTTTTCATTGCCAGCTCTTTTATGGAAAATATTTTATAATATTGCTTGTAGTTATAAATATTATGGAAAAAATATTCCCGATTCATCTTCAAGAAATAATTTTTGGTTCACCTAGTTCTAGTATTTCTAAACACATATCAAAACTAGTGAAAGAAAATAAAATAAGAAAAATTGCTCCTCGAATTTACACTTCAAATTTTGAAGATTCAGCCGAAGAAATTATAAAAAGAAACCTTTTATTAATACTTGGCAATTTATTCAAAGGAGCCGTTTTAAGTCATCGTTCAGCATTTGAATTTCAGTCAACAAAAAGTGGTCATATTTTTTTAACATATAGTTATACTAAAAAAGTAGCATTGCCGGGGATTACAATTCAGTTTTTAGCAGGCCAAAAACCTATAAATGGAGACAATTTAATATCAGGAGAATTATATGTTTCTCAAAAAGAAAGGGCTTTTTTAGAAAACCTACAATCAACAAAAAAAATGGGTAGTGCCTCTAAATGTTTATCACTACCAGAAATTGAAGAAAAACTAGAACAAATTATTAGAATACATGGTGAGGATGAAATAAACACGTTTAGAGATGCTGCTAGAGAAGTTTCGATTAAACTAAACATGCAAAATGAATTTAAGAAACTGAATAAAATGATAAGCGCTTTATTGAGTACAAGTACATCAAAAATACTTACTTCGCCATTAGCATTATCAAGGGCTTTTGGATTGCCTTATGATAAACATAGAATTCAGTTATTTGAAAAATTATTTACAACATTACAAAACAAAGAATTTAAAAACAGACCAGAAAAAAATAACACTTCAAAATCGTTTAGAAATTTCGCTTTTTTTGAAAGCTATTTTTCAAATTATATTGAAGGAACTGTATTTGGAATTGATGAAGCAAAACAAATAATAAATACCAATAAGCCATTACCAGCTCGTAATGATGACAGTCATGATGTACTAGGAACTTATCAAATTGTTTCAAATAGACAAGAAATGCAAATAGTTCCTAAATCTATCAATGATTTTTTTAAAATAATATCTTATCGACATGCAGTATTACTAAGTGCTAGAGTTGATAAAAAACCTGGGTTATTTAAAGATAAAAATAATTTTGCGGGAAGTACAGCATTCGTTGACTTTAACTTAGTAAAAGGTACGCTTGAAAAAGGTTTTGATTATTATAATGCATTATTACAACCATTTGCTAGAGCTACTTTTATAATGTTTTTGTTAAGTGAAATACATCCATTTTTAGATGGAAATGGAAGACTTGCACGTGTAATGATGAATGCAGAATTGGTAAGAGAAAATCAATCAAAAATTATTATTCCAACTGTTTTTCGAGAAGATTATATGGGTGCTTTAAAAAAACTAACAAAACAAGGCGATTGCGAATCCTACATAAGAATGTTACAAAGAGCACATGAATTTAGTGACAATATTTATGATGAGAATATGGATGAAATGCAAGACTATCTTACAAAATGTAATGCATTTTTGGGAGATGCTGATGTTTTACTTAATATAGTTCAGAGAAATAAATAACTCTTTCTTGAATATGGGAAAAATAAAAATTTTAACAAAAAAACACTTTAGGTTTTGGCTAAAGCGGTTTTTTTTCGTATTGCAAATGCTAATATTAAATAAATGCGGTTTGCAAAACCACATTGGCTTCAGTGGCTACATAACCGAACGTGCGGGGTAAGAAAAACATTGTTTTTTAGAAAAATAAATCTTGAAAGCCAACTTTAAAAATACTTATGATTTGTGTTAAAAGCTTTAGGGATTACTAATTTGTGTTTTATTTTTTATAGGTATTCGTGAATTACGCTACGCTTCATTTGAAGTGGAAATCCTTTTGCTTTTCGCAAAAGATTGCAACGAAAATCCCGACCCGAAGGGTAATGCCCTTACTTTCTCTTATAAGCATTATGATTACGGTCAAAAAATACTAAATAGAAAATCATTTTAGAAACAAAACCAAAAACTCTTGCTTCTTCAAAGGTTTTGAATTGATAAACAGTTGGGCAATGGTCTGGATTAACCTTACTTACGTTGGGAACAAGGCACATTATAAATTCAGACTGTGAAATTTCAGTATCATTAAAATCAACCTCATGGAAATGAAAAGTGTAATTCGAAGATAATTCACCATATGGTTTGCCAAAATTTATGTAAGTTGTTTTCTTTTCACCTTTGGTTACAAATGTGCCTTATACTTTGGAACAAAAAGTTATTATCTTATCTATATAAAACTGAACGCTGTAAAGAGGAACAGTTTGTGAAAACGAAATTTGCCAAAGGCAAATTGATATTATTAAAAGTACTATTTTTTCCATTTTTTTATGTTTAATTATTTTGAATTAGTTTTTTGAAAGGAGTATATTTTTTATGCTGTTTGTCGTTTTGTTAAAAGATATAAATGACTTAAAACTTTACCCTAACCCCATTGCTTTAAAGGCTGCATCTACTGGGTCGGAATAGACAACTAGGCTTAATTTAGATATTAAATTGGTTGGGACATTGCCAAGAAGAGCCATGACTACCTCAGGAATATGTATTTTTTTGCTCCACATCTGACGCAGATTATTAATATACTCCTAAATTTTAGAAACCAAAACATATTTTTTAATAAATTCATCTAATTGCAAATGCCAATATAGAAAAGAGGCAATTGTTAATACTAAATGTTTCATTTTGTGTTTGTTTGAGTTACAAAAATGAACTTTTTAGTAATAAAAATAAAACAACTTTAGTTATTGTCTAAAGCGGTTGGTTTTTATTTTTCGTTTTGTTGCTTTGAACACGCCAATGGCGTGCATTAACTTTGCTGGTTTTCTCGCACGCTAGCTTTGACTTTAAATGTTAATCGTTAATCGTTACAGTCAAAATCTATTTCAAATTCATAAGCTTTACCTTTTCTATATACATTTATAATATTTGTATTTATTTGCTTAAAGACTGAATCACCGACAGTAATAAATTTATAATACTCAGAGTCGTCCAGAAACATAACATGTTGCTCCTTTTTTTTTAACTCAAAAGTTTCAGCATTATGGTTATGACTATTAATATATTTATTGCTAATAGTTCCATACCAATTTTCTTGCTTAAATTCCTTATATCTTCTGCAAACATGGCTGTTTGCCATATCATCTTCAAAATAAATAATCAGAAACACTACTATTATAAATATGAAAAATGCAATAGTTACGCTAAATTCTTTTTTCATTAGATTATTACTTATTTATAAAAACAGTGTTTGTTTTTGACCATGATAGACCAAAATCTAAACCTTGAAAAAATCCAAAACCTAGTTGCTGGTAATCATCACCTTTACCATCAAAGTCAGACTTTTTAAAAGATTTATTTCTTTTATTTCCAGAATAATCTACTCCCCCAATCAAAATACCAAGTGAATAACCCGCACCGGGGCCTTCAAAATCAGAAACCTTAAAATCTTTGCTATTTGCAGTTTTTATAGCTTTTTCACTAAATCCTACACTTAAAGTAAAACCTAATACTGGGCCATGACTAAAAAACAACTTTTCATTGCCTTCTGAATCGGTTACAGTACCAATTTCAAATTGATACCCTCCACCAAAGGCAAACCCTGCACCAAATGAATTAACTTTTCCTCCTTTAATTTCTTTTTCGCCTCTTATATATATATCTTCGGTTACACCATCATTTTTATACTTTTCCAAATTTAACCCCTCGTCATTACCTGCAGTATAGACTTTGTTTTTGGTTAATACAGAAAATGTCCCATCTTTATTTTTCTTTACAATTCCATCAATATCATGTCCTTTTTTGTACTTTCTAGCATCTTTCCTTTTAGCAAATAATCCATCTGGGTCAGCAAATGATAATGGACAATTATTAAAAACAACATATCTACTTTGCCATCTATAATAAATTGGGTCTAAATTCCATCTTCTTGCAAGTCTCGCATCATACTCCCAAAAAGTAGCAGTCATTGTATTTCCAGCACTAGAAACCTCATCATCCTTCTCCTGACCGTTGAAGGCGAAGCGGTAACTTAACCCATAACCACGTAAACCATTTATGGGATTGGTGTAAAAGTGGTTTTTGGGGTTGAAAAGTTTGTAATTGGTTAAGTGCATTTTATACTTCAAATAACGTTTTTTTATTACAAAAAACCGTTTTAGTTTTTAGATTGAATTAACAAATTAGATTTTTATGTGAAAGTTATTTTTAAAATCAACCTGTACACCAACCTGTACAATTAGTTGTTTGAAAATTGAACATGTATCGATTTTTTGAAAATTTGGGTTGAAAAAAATGTTAATAATTTGTAGAAAAATGAAACACTTCGACAGGCTCTGTGACTACACTTCGGCATGCCTTTTAACAAATTTAGACAAGTAACCTTCTTTTATTTTCTTTTATCCGGAGCATCTTTATCGAAGGAAATGAGGTTGAACATTTCACGCATTCGGCTACGGATTCTATTGCCATAAATGGCTTCAATTTCAGAAGCAGAAAGATTGGTAGTAATGTGAGTTAATATTTTTTGAGACACAAATAAATCGTAACGCGAGAGCAGGATTTCTGCCATTACATTGCATTCGTTTCCATAATATTTCAAATTTCCTTCAATCCCTAAATCATCGAAGCAGTAACTTTTATTGTTTGCAATATGGTTTGGGCCACGGCTATATTTGTGAATAACATTGTATCCATCTTCAATGAATTCAAAGCTGATATCTCTGCATGATTTAATAATAAATCGGTCTTCAGATTTGAGAAAATACTTCAAAATATTAAAGATGGAAGTTTTACCCACACCAATTGGACCTGATAGTAAGATTCCCTTGTGTATGCTTAAACCGCATTTAGAAGCTGTTTCTTCGTCTTTAAGGAAGTAAGCTATAAAACAGTTTAGGAGGGAGGAATCGGATTGATTTAGCGCAAATTTTTGGCCATACAATTCTTTTCCTTTCATTTGTATCCAGTTAAAAGCCTTGTTGTAATCAATGGTATTGTTGTTGTTTAACATACAGTTTTTTAGTTTTTAAAGTGGTTCGTTGTAATTTTTTTGGTGCTGGTGTGTAGTTGATTTGGCTTTGCAGCAGAAACATTTTTTTTTGGTTCAAAACGTGCCACATTTAATAACCAGTTGCGCGCAGCTGCTTGCCAATTTTTCATTTTTGCTTTTCCACCAATTTTCCATCCATTGCTGGTGTAGTAATTAAAAAATTTTTCACTTTCAATGCTGTCAGAATTTTGCGAAGCAAAATATTCGTTTACTTCACTTGGAAGCGGAATGGTCATTTCTTTTAAATTTTTAGCGATTAAATTTTTTTTTTCAACTCGTTCAAAATTTGAATCCATTTTTGTGGGTGTTCCCACGTTTGTATTGTTTATTAAGTTTATATTGTTTATATAAGGTACTAGCGCTTGTTTAGTGCTTTTCTGAATTTTGGTATGGTACCTGTTCACTACTTGTTCAGTGCTTGTTTCAAAAATGAACAGGTTAATAAGGCTTCCTTTAAACGGATTATAAGACGGAATGTATTCAATATAAGAAAATTCATGAAGCTCGCGAATGCATTTGTGATAAGTAGCATTGGAATAAATTTTACTCAAGCGCATCATTTCACTTCTAGAAATAGAAATTGGATTTACAAAACGATTCATATTCCACATTTGAAATAGCGCCATGTAAAGGCTGATATGCGTTGGATTTAAACGTTCATCTATAGAAATTCTTTCGAAAAAACCTGTTAAATGTGTGATGTAATTCATGCGATTTTGAGGTTAAATGCCAGCCAATAATTTTTCTATTTCTGAATAATCATAATATATGATTCCACCAATTTTTTGGGTTTTAAGGGTACCATTTATCCGAAGATTTTGAAGAGTACCAAGCGAAATATTAAGTAATTTTCTGACTTCTGGACTTCGCAACCATTTTTTAGTTGGTCCAGTTTTGGAATTGATCATTAGTTGAAGTTCTGAAAGCAATTCAGTTTTGAAGATTTGTAAATCTTCTTTTGTTACAATTTCTACTGCCATGATTGGTTTTGATTAATTAAGTGGCAAAAGAATTTGTTTTGAATAAATTAAATTCAGAATATAAACCCAAGTTGTGAAAGAAATATAGTTAAAACGAACTAAATTAGCTTGTTATTATGAATCGGGATTGGACTCATTCATTTTGTTGATTAACTTTACTTTTAAAGAATCAAGGTATTTGGTGCGACCCAATTTACGTGAATTTATTTCAAGAAAAGTTCTACTAAATTGGCTTAATTCAATATTGAAAACTGATTCAAAAACAGTAGCTATTTGACTAATATTTGCATTGCCATTATTGAAACAACCATCTGCATGAAATGCATATAAAAGCTCAATGATAGCAACCTTTGGAGCTGTCCAATTTAAAGATGAATTTTTGTTGCTGTTTGCGATTAGTTTAGTATCATTGTCAAGAAGGTCAATTTCTTTTTGGAGGTATTCCTCCATTTGATTATTTGCTATAATTTGAGCAACTAAATAATCTTGATGGGTAGAAAATCTTTCATCAATGACACCATGTAAATTATCTAAATTTATTTTGATATCAAATTTACCACGAATAAAAAGCTGGTTATCGAGATGATCACTTCCTGTTCGATAGTATTTATAAAACTCAATATTTTTTTCATAAAAAGTATGTAATTCCTTCAATTCATCTTCTAAAAAACTACGAACATTATGACCACTACCAGTTGGTCTTTTAGTTTCGGTATTATATATAAAACTTGCAAGTAATAACCTAGAAACGAACTGAGGTTTAATTTTTTTAAAAAATGTAATTTCTTCTTTTTGGTTTTGAAACTTGTATTTAATAATGAAAATTTTTAGTTTTTCAATTGATTTTATGATTGTTTGAATCGATAGTTCTGCGTTTTGAATGGAGTTGTTTGATTCAGATTTAATAAAATTCAATTGATTGTCGAGCTCTGTTAAGATTTTAGATGTTATTAGCTGCATATAAAAATTTTATTTTTGATA
>CAISTO010000046.1 GCA_903888395.1 uncultured Bacteroidota bacterium
AGGTTCCAACGGATCGTCATTTACTTCAGAACCTTCCACTACAGGAATGTATTCATCTAATAAATGAATCATGAGCCTGGCAATCCTCGTTTTTGCTTGTCCGCGCAAGCCTAATAAAATAATGTTATGCTGCGATAAAATGGCAGTTTGCAATTGCGGTAAAACAGTCTCATCATATCCTTGAATTCCTTCAAATGGATTGATTCCACCTTTTAAAAATGCAATCAAATTAGTACGCATTTCTTCTTTTACACTTTTGGGTTTATATCCGCTTGCTTTTAATTGTGCTATTGTTTTTATGTTCATTTTTTTTATTGAAAGATTGAAAGATTACAAGATTGAAATATTAAAAGATTTCAAGATTATATATTGTCTATTGCTTATTGCTAATTGCCTATTGGATTCATTCAAAATTTATTTCACCGCTTTCCTCTTCCCGCGTTCAAAGTCTTCAAATATAAAATCGCCTAATCCGTTTAATCCGCTAAAGTATGCCTTACCATTATTTACTTGTGTAAACTCTCTTACAAATTGCTGCAAATAAGGATCAGTTGCAATCATAAAAGTAGTAATAGGAATATTTATTCTCCTAGCTTGTGCGGCCATGGTTAAGGTTTTATTGATTACTTTTCTATCCAATCCAAAACTGTTTTGATAGTAGCCATTGCCTTCTTTCAAACAAGTTGGCTTGCCATCGGTAATCATAAATATTTGTTTATTAGCATTTTTTCTTCTTCGTAAAATATCCATGGCTAACTCCAAACCTGCATAGGTATTGGTATGGTAAGGTCCTACTTGTAAGTAAGGTAAATCTTTCACTTCTATTGGCCAAGCATCATTTCCAAAAACTATAATATCTAAAGTATCTTTTGGGTATTTTGTTTTAATTAATTCGGCCAATGCCATGGCTACTTTTTTAGCAGGCGTAATGCGGTCTTCACCATATAATATCATGCTGTGACTAATGTCAATCATTAATACAGTAGATGTTTGTGTTTTAAAATCACGTTCCCGAATTTCTAAATCATTTTCGGTTAAATTAAAGTGTTCTATTCCATGATTTACTTGTGCGTTATGCAAACTTGCAGTCATGTCTATTTGGTCTATATGGTCGCCAAAACTATATTTACGAATATCGCTATTGGTTTCATCGCCCATGCCGGTAAACTTTGTTTTATGATTACCAGGACCACTTTTTTTCAATTTGCCAAAAACCTCTTCTAAACTCTTTTTCCTGATGGTTTGGTTGGTTTTTCCGGTTGGAGTAAAATCGCCATTCACAACATTTTCTTTTACAAAACCTTTGTCTTTTAGGTCTTGAATAAAATTTCCCATGCCGTATTCATGATTGGTAAAATGATGTTTCCTGTCTACTTCATTCATCCAATCTAAAGTTTCGGCTACGTCACCGTTTGTATGTTGCATCATTTGCAAAAACAATTCAAGCATTTGATCAAATAAAGTGCCTTTGGTATTATTGGGAATATATTTTGAAAATAAAAAACCTTTCATGATGTGTATTTACTAGTGGTAAAATTATATATAGTAATTCAAAAAAAGGCTATTTTGTTTTAAATAAATAAAAAAATATTTTCTCACTTTATAATCAATCACATAAACTAAATTTATAGGCAAAGGGCAATGAGTAATAGGCAATAGGCAATTTGCAATAGGCAATTTGTCATCCTGAGCTTGTCGAAGTAGGCAATAGGCAATTTGCACTTAAACACTTAAACACTTAAACACTTAAACACTTAAACACTTAAACACTTAAACACTTAAACACTTAAACACTTAAACACTTAAACACTTAAACACTTAAACACTTAAACACTTAAATTTTAAACTTAAAAATATACATTTGCCCCATGCTTAAAACAATTTATACCACCGCATTATTATCAGTTATTTTTATTGCAAACGCACAACAAAAAGTTAGCGTAGCATTTTATAATCAAGAAAATTTGTTCGACACCATTAACGATCCTAACAAAAACGATGAAGAATTTTTACCGGAAGGTAAATACAAATGGAATACTGAAAAGTATAATAACAAACTGACTCACATGGCACAAGTTATTGCTAGCATGAATGAGGGCAAAGGTGCTGATTTTATTGGTATGTGCGAAGTAGAAAGTGTAAATGCTTTATTTGATTTAAGCCAAAACAGTCAGCTAAAAAAACAAGATTATAAATTAGTGTTTTTTGAAGGTGCGGATGAACGTGGAATTGACAATGGATTTTTATATAAAAGTAGTTTGGTAAAAGCGGCTACTGGAAAAACATTTGAAATAAATCCGGAAGGATTAGGTGGCGACCATACTAGAAATATATTATTAGCAGAAATTACATTGAAGAATAATGAAAAGATTTATTTCTTAGTAAACCATTGGCCAAGCCGCAGAGAAGGAGAAAACGAAAGTGAATTTAAACGCAAGTTTGTGGCCAGTGAAGTGCGCAGCATTTGTGACAACATTTATAAAACTAATCCAAAAGCTAATATTATAGTAATGGGCGATTTGAATGATGAACCTACAAACTTATCGGTGATTACTTCGCTTGGTGCTACTGGCGCAATGTCAAGAACCAAAGATAATTTATTGTTTAACACCATGTATGCTTTGGCAATGGACGGACAAGGAAGCCACAAATACCAAGGTAAATGGGGCATGTTAGACCAAATAATAATCAATGCTAATTTGTTGAATGAAAAATCTAAAGTGCAATATGTAAAAGAATCAGCGCAAGTTTACAAGCAAGATTTTATGTTAGAAACTGCGGAAAAATATAAAGGCAATCCTTTTAGAACTTTTGTAGGAAACAAATATTTAAATGGTTACAGCGACCATTTGCCTGTGATGATTTATTTGAATGTTGGGAAGTAGGTTATTTATTGATTTATTGATTTATTGATTTATTGATTTATTATTGGAATAAAAAACCGTCAATTGTAATTCTCAGTACACCAAAAAAATTATACGATGTTACCATCAAAATATAAACTTAATGAATTTATTAGACTTAGTATATAATCAAAATATAAACTTACAATACACCAACAAAAAGGATTGTATTTTTATGTTACCATTGAATGAAAACTTGCAAAACCATGTTCATTCATTTCATGCTGCTGCTATATTTTCATTGGCGGAAGCTACCAGCGCACAGTTTTTAATTAATACCTTTAAAATTTTTGAAAATACGGTAGTTCCATTGCTAAGAGCAACCAACACAAAGTATAAAAAACCTGGTTTAACAAATATATATGGTAAAGCAATGTTGATGAATGAAACCAAAGAAGAAATAATTACCCTATTGAATAATAAAAAACGTGCTTTGGTAACTATAAAAGTGGAGGTAATAGACGAAGCTGAATTTATTATTTTTACAGGAACTTTCGAATGGTTTTTAAGTATGAATGCATAAAAAAAGGCACCATCAATAGTTTATAATTGATAGCACCTTTTCAGTTTAAAAGTATAATATTTTTAATTAGTTCTTCAAAAACTTAGTATAATAAATTTGATTTTTCACTTCAATTTTTACTAAGTACATTCCATTGTTCAAATCGTTAATTGGAACAATTTGTTGTTTGTTTAATAATGCTTTATATACTTGCTTACCTGTTAAATCAAACAATGTTAACATACCATCATTGTTGCTTTCAGCAATTTCTATAGTTATAAAATCTTTAGCTGGATTTGGATAAACTTTCACCATTGAATTAGCCAATAATGTTTCTAATGAAGTATTTGTAATCACTATTTGTTTTGTAGAGGTATCAGTACAGTTATTTAAATTTTTAGCAATTAATTTAACCGTATAATTCCCACTTTTATTATATGTAAACGAAGAGTTTTTTAACAACGATGTTGAATTATTGGCATCACCAAATAACCATAAACTACTGGTAGAATCGGATGATAAATTGGTAAACACTACTTTGTTTTTATTTACATTATTACTGTCTGTTTTAAAATATTCAAAACTAAAATTAGCCATTGGATTTGGGTAAATGTTAATAGTAACTTCGTTCGATGAATCACTGCAATTTGAAATGGTATCAGTAACTATTGCTTTAACTGAATTAGTTGCATTTACGGTGAACATATTGGTAAAATTAATCACTTCTGAACTTCCAGCATACAAAAGTTTTCGCGTTGGAATAATTTGATAATATTGAAACAAATGCGAGTTAGCACCTTTTGCCGCTCTTGCGTCTATGGCTTCCCCTTGACAATAGTTTGGAACAAACTTATCGGGAACCAAATTAGGTTTAATCGGACTAATATTTCCTTTAATTACAAAGGTAGAATCTACTATTGGACAAACATTATCAGTACTGTCTTTTACTTTTATTCTTACTAAATTATTGCCATTTTTTACATTAAAAGTATAAAGTTTATTACGGCTGTATGTCGATATCGTACTTTCAAATTCATACTGAATAATATAATTTGGATTTGATATATTAGTTAATTCAATGGTTGAAGGCATGCTCGTGTTCAAACTATTGATGCATATATTTTTATTGTAAGCATATGTAATATTGATTGGATTACATCCATTGTTTACACATGTTTTAGTGCCAGTAATTCCCGCGCCACACGGACCAATTGCTTTTGCTCTTACCAAAATAGTTACCGATGAATTAGGCAACAAAGCTGTTACAGTATGCGATAATTGATTAGCACCATTTGCATCGCTCCATGAATTTCCGCTATTTGTACTTACTTCATAATTACTAAAACCTGCAACTTGTAACCAAGTATACTGCATGCTTGATGTGGTGCTATTGCCACATGAAACTGTTGGTGCGGTTGCTTGTTCTTGAATTGAAATATATTTGTTTGGTAATGTATTGGTACAACCACTCTGAGTAATTTTTGGAGTTATTTTATAAATGCCAACCATGCTTCTTTTTAAAACAAACAAAGGATTAGTACTCGATTGTACAAGTGTATCATTTACAAAATACTGAGAAGTAAATCCACTTCCCGATAAGTCAAATACCACTGAATCGTTTTTACATATGGTATCATTTGTAGCAAACAATACTGATTGGGGAAGATTGGCTTTAAAGGGTTTTATAAAACTAGAATTAGCAAAGCAGCCCGTTGTATTAGTAACCCTTACTCGGTAATTTATACTATCAGCAACTTTAATTGACGATGTAGTAAAGTTTCCTGGAGTCCATAAATACTGTAGGCCAGTTCCTGTATTTGCCTGCAATGTTATACTATCATTGCTACAAATTGTTAAACCATTAGGCGCAGTAATAGTTGCTGTTGGTTTAGCATTAACTATTACATTTAAACTTGTTACTGGCGATGAACCACTGCTGTTAGAAGTAGTTAATCTAATTGTTTTTGTACCAGTGGTAGTATATACTACATATACATTTTGCCCACTACCAGTATTTGGATTGTTATTTAAAAACTGCCAGTTAAATGTAGTAGGATTATTGATTCCACTACCTGCCAAATATAAAGTATCACCCAAACATAAAGTTGTACTAGAAGGTGTAATTACTGCAGTGGGAAGATTTGTAACCTGACTGATAGAAAATGTTTTTAAATAAATTAAATCACCCGAGGTACTTGAATTTGCGTTAGTTCCATTAAATGCAGCATAAAAAGTTACGGTACCCGTACCAGAAATTGGTGCTGTCCAATCAAAAGTCCAAGATGAACTGTTACTCCCATTTTGTGAAATATACGTTTTACTTGAACTTGTTTGTAAACCAGTTCCCGTGCCTGCAGCAATTATTCCTGCCATTGCATTAGAGGAATTTAAACTAGTAAGTTGAAATCCATTTTTACTTGTAGCTGCCGAATTTCCATTAAAGGTTAATGTATAAGTAGTACCTGGAATATATCCATTCGTGGGCAAACCAGTTAATGCAATTGAACTCCATGCTGTTCCACTTGTAATTGCCGAACCTCCGTGACAAGATGTACAGTTTCCATTTCCGGGATCGCCTGCATTAGCCGCAGGTGGATTACTTGAATAAGTATAAACAGTTAATGATAATAAGCATATTGCCGATATAATTATCATTCGATAGATTGTAGTTGTTTTTATCATATAATATTTTTTACAATAATATAAAAAGTAAATATTTATTGAAAGTCATAATTGCAATATTTTATTAATTTTTAAAATCATCATTCAGATTTAGTTAATCACTTTAGATAAATGCAAACAAAGTTAATACCTTTGCATTTGGTTTAAATTTAATATCCGTTAACAAAAATATTTTTAGTTGATAGCTGCCACTAGCCAAAATAAATGCAAAACAATCACCAATTAATAACTACTGCCGATGGTTCGCATACTTTATTTCATGAAGCATTGAACGAAACTTACCATTCCAAAAATGGTGCCTTGCAAGAAAGTTTACATGTGTTTATACAAAATGGATTGGTGAATTTTATAAATCAAAATCAAGTTGAAAAAATCCATATTTTTGAAGTAGGATTTGGAACTGGCTTAAATGCTATTCTTACTTTAAAGGATGCCATGACTAGAAATATAAAAATTAATTTTACTTGCATCGAAGCTTATCCTTTAAATATTGATACCATCAACCAATTGAATTATTTAAAAGAGGAAAGTGCTATTTTAAAATCCTTATTTAATAAAATGCATCATTGTAATTGGAACGAATGGGTAGGAATAAATGAATATTTTTCTATTTATAAAATGGAAAATAAATTAGAGCATATTAGCACCAACGAATTATTAAAAATCAGTCATCCATTCGATATGATTTACTTTGATGCATTTGCTCCAGATAAACAACCTGAACTTTGGACTACAAGCATTTTTAAAACGATGTTTGACACCATGAAAATTGGAAGTATATTGGTTACATATTCAGCAAAAGGTGATGTAAAAAGAGCTTTGCGCGAAGCAGGTTTTATTGTAAAAAGATTAGCCGGACCAATTGGAAAAAGGCATATGCTGTGTGCGGAGAAAGCGAATAGTTTATAGACCATAGACCATAGCTGAAAAATTTTATTAACCAATCAACATAATCAACATAATCAACCAATCCACTCAACCATGCAAGTAAATTATCTCATCATCGGACAAGGATTAGCTGGAACATTATTGGCTAAAGAATTATTAGCAATGAACGAAAGTTTTTTGATAATAGATGCCTTTAAGGAAAGTACTTCTACCAAAGTAGCTGCCGGAATGTATAATCCTATTAGTGGCAAACGAATGGTGAAAAGTTGGAATGCCGATGAACTGTTACGCGATACTTTTGAAGCTTATACCTCATTAGAAAAATTGCTTGATTGTAAGTTATTATTTCAACAGAATATTTACCAATTATTTGGTTCGGTGAAGGAACAAAATGATTTGAGTAGCCGCATGGACAATGAAGATTTTTCGAAACATGTAAATTTATTTCCTGCAAAAGTACCTAATTTGAATGATGCCTTTGGAGCATTTGAAATTAAAGAAACTGGTTGGGTTTACACGCGTTTATTGATTGAAAAAATGCGCGCATTTTTAATTGAAAAATCAAACTTAATTGATGAAAAATTTGATTATGATATACTCACTTTCAAAGAGGAAAATTGGCATTATAAAAATATCATTGTAAAGCGTGTAATTTTTTGCGAAGGATATGAAAATATAAATAATCCTTTCTTTAATTATTTGCCATTTGTGCTTTGCAAAGGCGAAGTTTTTACTATTAAATGTAATGATATTGCAAAAGATAAAATTATAAAAAAAGGAATTTATATGGTTCACTTGCACGACAATTTATACAAAGTGGGTGCTACTTATGAATGGAACGATCTTACAGAAAAAACTTCAGAACAAGGCAAAGCATTTTTGATAGAAAAGCTAAATGATATTTTGAATTGTGAATATGAAATCATCAATCATGAAGCAAATATTCGTCCTACTACCAAAGACAGAAAAGCAATTATTGGCGAACATCATGAACATAAAAACATGTTTATTTTAAACGGATTAGGAACTAAAGGCGTGATGCACGCACCTTATTTAGCCAAACAGTTATTGACTCATATTATCTTAGGAAATGAAATAGAGAAAGAAATAAATATTAAGCGATTTCACAAGTTAGTTGATGGTTGTTAGTTGATAGACGATGGACCATAGACCATAGACCATAGTAGATAGACGATGGTTAATTGAATTAGTGGGTTGATAGTTGTTTTCCAAGCGTTCATTGAGCTTGTCGAAACGATTATATTTGGAAGAAAAATAAAAAACAACAGTCCCAGCGGGACGGCCTTTCGGTAAAAAAAATATACTTCAAATACCAACAGTCCCAGCGGGACGACCATATGGTAAAAACACTATTAACTTAAAAATATTAGTCCCAGCGGGACGGCCTTTCGGTAAAAAAAATATACTTCAAATACCAACAGTCCCAGCGGGACGACCATATGGTAAAAACACTATTAACTTAAAAATATTAGTCCGAGCGGGACGGCCTTTCGGTAAAAAAATATACTTCAAATACCAACAGTCCCAGCGGGACGACCATATGGTAAAAACACTATTAACTTAAAAATATTAGTCCCAGCGGG
>CAISTO010000047.1 GCA_903888395.1 uncultured Bacteroidota bacterium
TAATTACTGCAATTAGTATAAGTTTAATTCCAATGGTTATTTTAATTGTTTTCATTATTTTTTTATGGGTTAAATTTATTTGTTTTCATTTTAGTGGTTGGTGTCCTCACCAACTACATTCGATTGGTGAGGACACCAACCGAGGGCGGAATCTGTTTTATGCTGTTGCTAAGTTATTCATATTGTGGTAATGCTTCACTTTATTAATAGATGAAGGATTTTTTACGTATTCTTCAAATTCAGCTTTAAAATGGCGAATAGCACTAGCCACTGGCCATGCAGCTGCATCACCTAGTGGACAAATGGTATTTCCTTCTATTTTACTTTGAATTTCCCATAATAAATCAACATCAGCTAAGGTGCCATGTCCATCTTTAATTTTGTGCAATATTTTTTCCATCCAAGCAGTTCCTTCACGACAAGGGCTACATTGTCCGCAACTTTCATGGTGATAAAAACGAGCAAAAGTGTACAGATTTTCAACAATACTTGTGGTTTCATCCATTACTATAAATCCACCAGAACCTAACATAGTACCTGAAGCAAAACCACCATCTGCTAAGCTTTCATAACTCATCAAACGTTTTTCGCCATTGGCAGTTGTTAATATTAAATCGGCAGGTAAAATAGGAACGGAAGAACCTCCAGCAACTACTGCTTTCAGTTTTTTACCATTTTTTATTCCACCACAATATTCGTCACTGTAAATAAAATCTTCTACAGTAATTCCCATTTCAATTTCATACACACCAGGTTTATTGATATGTCCTGATGCTGAAATTAATTTAGTTCCAGTAGAACGACCAATTCCAATTCCTGCATACCAATCGCCACCATTATTAACAATGGAAGGAACAGCTGCTAAAGTTTCTACGTTATTTACAATAGTTGGACTAGCATATAATCCTGCAATAGCTGGAAAAGGAGGTTTAATTCTCGGATTTCCACGTTTGCCTTCTAAGCTTTCTAACAAAGCAGTTTCCTCACCACAAATATATGCACCAGCACCGGCTTGTACATGTAAATCTAAAGAGTAATCAGTTCCTAAAATATTTTTTCCTAACAAACCAGCTTTGTAAGCATCATCAATGGCTTTTTCCAATATTTTAATAATATAAAAATATTCACCTCTCACATAAATATAAGAAGTATTTGCACCTAAAGCAAAGCTAGAGGTAATCATTCCTTCAATTAATAAATGAGGGATTTTTTCCATCAAATACCTGTCCTTAAAAGTACCAGGCTCGCTCTCATCGGCATTACAAACAAGGTAACGAGCTACACCTTCTGGCTTGGCCAAAAAACTCCATTTCATTCCAGTTGGAAATCCAGCTCCACCCCTACCTCGTAATCCTGATTTTTTCACTTCTTCCACAATGGCATCTTGCGTCATTGTTTTCAAAGCCTTTTCAACCGAGGAATAACCGCCTTTTGAGCGATAAACTTCTAATGTTTCAATTCCGGGAACGTTGATATGTTCTAATAATATTTTTTTACTCATTTCTTTTAGTTTTTTCTAAAAGTATTTACGTCTAAGTATTTACTATGTTCTGATTTATTACTCCATTCATCCAATAAAGAATCTACTTTATCAAATGTTAAGTCTTCATGGAATTTATCGCCAATTTGTAACATGGGTGCGGTACCGCAACTACCCAAACATTCTACAGTTTTTAAAGTAAACTTTCCATCAGCAGTAGTTTCACCAGGTTTGATGCCTAATTTATTGCCTATATGGTCAACAATTTCATTTGCACCGCGCAACCAACAAGAGCTAGTTCTACAAACTTCAATTAAACATTTACCTACAGGTTTTAAATTAAACATGCTGTAAAATGAAGCTACTTCATATACTTCAATTGGTTTGATGCTTAGCAATGAAGCTACATAATCCATGGTTGGAACACTTAACCAACCATCAAATTCGGCTTGTGCCAAATGTAATAATGGTAATAATGCCGACTTTTGTTTTCCTTCTGGATAACGTTTAATGATACTTTGCACAAGTGCAAGGGAATTATCATCGAATTTTATTTCACTCATCTTTTTAAATTTTGAATGTTAAATTTTGAATGTTGAATTATTCAAAACTTCTTTTCTTATTAAGTTATTTTTATATAGTAAATGAATATAAAAAATTGAATAAACTCATTCAAAATTCATAATTCATTCCCGATACATCGGGATTACGCGTCTAATTCACCAGCAATTACATTCATACTACTCATGGTTAAAATAGCGTCAGAAAGCATCGAGCCTTTTATCATTTCGGGATAAGCTTGGTATGAAACAAAACATGGTCTGCGGAAATGTAATCTGTAAGGTGTTCTTCCTCCATCACTCACCATGTAAAATCCAAGTTCTCCGTTACCGCCTTCTACCGAATGGTAAACTTCACCAACTGGAACTGTAGCTTCTCCCATCACTATTTTGAAATGGAAAATTAACGCTTCCATATTGTTATAAACTTCTTCTTTTGGAGGTAAAAAGAAATCAGGAACATCGGCAAAAAACTTACCTTCTGGAATATTTGCTAAAGCTTGTTTTATAATTTTTAAACTTTCTCTGATTTCATGTTGACGAACCATAAAACGATCATAAGTATCGCCTTGTTTTCCGATTGGAACCATAAAATCAAAATCTTGGTAAGAGCTATATGGATTCATTACTCTCACATCGTAATCAACACCAGCAGCACGTAAGTTAGGACCGGTAAAGCCATAATTTAAAGCACGTTCAGCACTGATTGGACCAACGCCAATATTTCTTTCCATGAAAATTCTGTTACGTTCTAATAACAAGGTGAATTCATCAAAATATTTAGGGAAATCATTTAAGAAATCGTGCATTTTTTTCATACATGCAGGACTAAAATCTCTTTCCATTCCACCAATTCTACCAATGTTAGTAGTTAAACGAGCGCCACAAACTTCTTCAAAAATATCGTAAATTTTTTCACGCCATTGGAACACATAAGTAAAACCAGTTAAAGCTCCAGTATCGGCTCCAATAATAGAATTACAAACCAAATGATCGGCTATTCGGGCAAATTCCATGATAATTACACGCATATAATCAACGCGTTTGGGAATTTCCACACCTAATAATTTTTCTACTGTCATGTGCCAACCCATATTATTGATGGGCGATGAGCAATAGTTCAATCGATCAGTTAAAGTAGTAATTTGGTAAAAAGGTTTATGCTCTGCAATTTTTTCAAATGCACGGTGAATATAACCAATTGTGGAAGTGGTTTCGTGAATAATTTCCCCATCCATTTTCAAAATATTTTGAAAAACCCCGTGTGTGGCAGGATGAGTTGGTCCAAGATTTAAGATATTATAATCTGTTTTCTCGCTTTTATTGTTTAATTCTAATGATTCAATCATTTAACTTATATCATTTAAAACCCAAAGGTTCTTATCGTCCAAAATAACTATCGTCTTTGTCTGTTCTTGTTCCATCTTCTAATGGATATTCTTTTCTCATAGGGAAATAATCCATTTCATCGGCATTTAAAATGCGCTTTAAATTTGGATGACCCATAAAAATAATACCATAAAAATCGAATGTTTCACGTTCTTGCCAATTAGCAGAGCTGAATAAAAATGTAGCTGAGTCAATAGCAGGATTTTCAATTGGCATAAAACATTTGATACGCAAACGAATATTGTTAATTAAACTATGAACATGGTAAACAACACCTAATTCTTTGCCAACAACTTGCGGATAATGAATGCCACAAACATCCGTCAAAAACTGCATTTGTAATTCTTTGTGATCGTATAAAAACTGTAAAACCTCTTTTATACTATTCTTGTCTAATTCTATTGTTAACAAGCCATAAGGTTCATAAGAATTGTAAATTCTATCACCAAATTTGTTTTGCAATTCTGTTAATATATATTGATTATCTATTTGTACCATTATTGAATTCCGTAACTTCCTAAAAGTGCTTTATATTCATCAGATTCTCTTCTTCGTAACGATTCGTTTTTCACAATTTCTTGTAGTTTCACAATACCATCTATAATTTGTTCAGGGCGAGGAGGACAACCAGGAACATAAACATCTACTGGAATCACTTTATCAATTCCTTGTAATACTGAATAAGTATCAAAAATTCCACCGCTTGAAGCGCAGGCACCTATGGCAATTACCCAACGTGGTTCAGCCATTTGTAAATATACTTGCTTCAGTACAGGACCCATTTTTTTTGAAATAGTTCCCGCAACCAATAAAACATCGGCTTGGCGTGGAGAAAAACTAATGCGTTCAGAACCAAAACGAGCTAAATCGTAATTTGACCCCATAGTAGCCATGAACTCAATTCCACAACAAGAAGTAGCAAATGGAAGAGGCCAAAGTGAATTTGCTCTGGCTAGTCCTATAATTTTGTCTAATGAAGTTGCTTGAAATCCGGGTCCTTCTACATTGGGTGGTGCTTGTACAATTTTTATATCTGACATTATTCTATTTTTTTGATTTAGGCGGTTAATTAAATGATTTGGAAACTAGTATTATTCCCATTTTAAAGCGCCTCTTTTAATGATATATGCAAAACCAATCAGTAAAGTTCCTATAAAAATTAACATTTCTATAAATCCTGTACTTCCTAATTCTTTAAAGTTTACTGCCCAAGGATACATAAATATTACTTCCACATCGAACATAACGAATAGAATAGCAGTTAAAAAATACTTGATTGAAAAGGGTAAACGAGCATTTCCTTGGCTGTCAATACCACACTCAAAAATTTCTAACTTATCTGCTGTTTTTCGCTTAGGACCAACATAATGTGTTACTGCCATTACCAGCGCTACAAACCCAAATCCTACTAAAAACTGTATAAATATTGCTATATAATCTATTGATATTCCCATTTTCCTTATTTTAATTTGCGAATCTAATTTGTTTTCTTGTTTTTTAAAAACTGATAGTTTTTAATTATTAACATGATTTACCCGAAAATATTTGACGCTATTTTAGCTATTTTGACTTGTTTAACATTTCTACTAAAACACCTATTACTTTATCAACCTCCGACTTGGTATTTTGTTTTGCAAATGAAAAACGAACAGCTGCTCTATTTCTATCAGTTTTTAAAGCACTTAACACATGGCTTCCAACTTCCGAACCGCTGCTACATGCACTTCCTCCACTTACCGAAACACCCGCAATATCTAATTTGAACAATAGCATTTCTCCAATTGGGCTTGGAGGAAACGAAGTATTTAAAACGGTATAAAGTGAATTTCCTTCTGCATCGCCATTGAATGTAATTCCTTCAATATTAGATTTAAGTTGCTCAATCATATAATTTTTTATAGAACTGATATACGCCATTTCCTGCGATAAATTTGAATAAGCATTTTCTAACGCTTTTGTCAAACCAACTATTCCATATACATTTTCCGTTCCACCTCGCATATTTCTTTCTTGCGCACCACCAGTTACAAATGGATGTATTTTTGATTTACTGCTTATATAAATAAATCCTACACCTTTTGGACCATGAAATTTATGAGCTGCACATGCAATAAAATGTACTTTTAATTTTTGTACATCAATTGGGTAATGACCAATAGTTTGAACGGTATCACTGTGAAAAAATGCTTGGTATTTTTCACATAAATTTCCAACTAATTCAGCATCTAGCAAATTTCCAATTTCATTATTGGCATGCATTAAACTAACCAAAGCATTGGAATTATTTTGCAAAAGCAATTCCAAATCCTCATAATTTACATGGCCGTTTGCTGTTAATTTTACAAAATGTAATTTTACATCCCCACTTTTTGTTAACTCTTCAATGGTATGTAAAACCGCATGATGTTCAATTTCAGAAGTAATGATATTTTTTATGTCATATGCTGCCACCGTTTTTCTTATTGCCATATTATCGGCTTCAGTTCCACCCGATGTAAAAAAAACTTCACCTGGTGAGCAGTTTATTAATTTAGCAATTGTCCTGCGACATTCTTCAATAATAGTTCTAACATTTCTACCCTCAGTATGTGTACTACTCGGATTTCCAAACTCGTGTATCATTACTTGGTACATTGCATCGGCAACTTCTTTATCTAAAGGTGTTGTAGCTGCATTATCAAAATATATTCTTTCCATTTTCTTTATATAAAAAAGCAAAAATAAATGTTAATTTATATTCGCTATGTTTTTTAATTATTAACTCTTTTTATACAATATTAATGTATAAATTTTGTAATTTTATTGATTGGCTTTGCCAATTAAAGTCCTCATTAGCTGCTTTTTCACAAGCAATTATACAGTTATTGTAAAATTCATTATTGGTGAATAATTGATCAATTGCGGTAGCTATTTCATTTGATTTTTTTAAATTTACAGCTATTCCAACTGGATATTTTTCTAATACATCGGTATAAATTTTACTATTACAAAAAACTGATGGCAAAGCTATGGAAATATATTCAAAAAACTTGCGTTCGTGGCTTACCAACATGGTTTCCGGTTGATTTTTTAAACAAATTCCTATTTTACATTGCATGCTAATTTTATAAGCAGTATCAATGTCCAAAAATCCATAAAAATGAATTTGGTTTTTCACCAATTCATAATTTGGATTGCTTTCAAAACCATTATCAGTTCGAGAACCAAAATAGCCAACACAATGTAAATAATAAGTTTTACCTTGATTTTTTAAAATTACCAACGCATCAATTAATTGATTAATGTCGTAGTACATATCTTTTATCATTCCAATATAAAAAATATGATTGCCTGGCAAAATACTTCTTTCAGTAACTTTATAATTATTCATTTGCTGTGCATCGGCAAAATTTTGAATCACAGTAAATTGATTTTCTTTTACATGAAAAATTGGTAAAAAACTTTCATTTGCTACTACAGGAATATAATGTATAAAATTGCTCGAAAACTTTAATAATTGATTATATAAACCGGCAATAAAAGCTTTGCGCTTAACAGGAATCCAAGGTTTTAATAAAATATCTTGCTTGGTGTTTTCATGAATATCATAAATAACTTTTTTACCTAACACAGAAAGAATAAAACCAAATGGAAGCATTTCAGCATCGTGAATGTGGTAAATGTCGGCATCTTGTTTGATGGCTAGCGCAAACACTTTAAAAATAGTTATAAATGCGCGTTGTAAATGACTTTTAGGTTTAGTAATACCTATAATTTCTACGCCATTTTTTGAACCTGTAAAATCTCCAATTGCTATTAAAACTACTTGAAAATGCACAGCCATACTAACACATTCACGATAAAAAACACGCGTATCGGTAATGGGGTGAACAGATGAAAAATGACAGACTTTAAGTTTCAATTTTTACGGTTTTTTTCGAAGGGCAAAACTAAATTATTTTAGACCAATGTTACTATTTATTCAAAAAAAGAAAATGATTGATATTCCATATTTTCATCTAATTTCCATGAAAAATGTTTCAATCCATTGCTTATAATAATAATATTTGCTTTATATTGTTGGTTATATAATGACAATTGTAAAGCAGTTTCGCTTGTTAAATTTACATTAGGTGCTTTGCATTCAATTAGAATATCAGCTTTTGCTTTATTGTTAAAAACTAAAATATCAAATCTTTTAAAAGAATTTAAATAAGTAAGTTTCCTTTCCACAGCTATGAGCGACTTACTCAATTTTTTATGATTTATTAAATAATTCAAAATATGCTGCCGCACCCATTCTTCTGGTGTTAAGCTTACATATTTTTTCCTAATTTCATCGTAAATAAATGGTTTATTTAGCTGTTTAGTAATTTTTATTTGGTATGTTGGTAGGTTAAGGTGCAAAGTTTTTTATACAAATGTTCACAAAAGAAGTAAAAAGGCTCGAATAAATTTAATTATTTGCGAACTTATTTATTAATCATAAAAAAAGTGGCTACAGAATTATCAAATCAATATGGCAAAATAATGCAAGATTTAAAAGCAAAGCGATTTGCTCCAATTTATATTTTGCATGGTGAGGAAACTTTTTTTGTAGATGCAATTAGTAGCTACATAGAACAACATGCTCTGAGCGAAAGTGAAAAAGGTTTTAACCAAACAATTTTTTATGCCAAGGATGTGGATCCAAACCAAGTGATAGAAGCTGCAAGACGCTTTCCAATGATGGCCGATAAACAAGTAATTATTGTAAAAGAAGCACAAGGTTTTAAAAACTTAGAGGGTTTTGAAAAATATTTGGTCAAACCCGTTCCAAGTACCATTTTAGTTATTGCCGTTAAAGGCAAAAAAATTGATAAAAGAACAAAATTTTACAAAGAAGCTGCAAAACACGTAGTTTTTGAAAGCGCTAAATTATACGAGAAAGATTTAATGCCTTGGATAAAAAATTATGTTGTAACGGAGGGTTATACTATTGGAGATAAATCGGTTCAGATAATTGCGGATTCTTTAGGTAATGATTTGTCAAAAATATCGAATGAATTAGACAAGCTTTTTATCAATAAATCAGGTGGCGACAAAAACATTTCTGATAAAGACATTGAAACCTATATTGGTATTAGTAAAGACTTTAATTCATTTGAATTACTAAGTGCTATTGCAGATAAAAATTCGCAAAGAGCATTTAAAATTGGGCATCAATTAGCCAAGGCAAAAGACTTTTCTATTATTCCATTTGTAGCCGTTTTAAGCGGAATGTTTTCAAAGGGATATATCATAAAAAAAACAAATACAACCGATAAAAATACCATCATGAGGGCTTTTGGTTTAAATTATTTTTCAGCAGATGATTATGTAAATTTAGTAAAAAAATTCAGTTTAAGTGAAATTGAAAAAGTTATATCCATTTGCTCACAATACGACTTAAAAAGTAAGGGAATCAATAGCGTAGCTATGACAAACCAAGAAATGTTAAAAGAAATATTAATAAAAATATTGTAATTAAAAAATAAATTTGTTTGCATTATTGTTACTTAATTATTAATTATGCAATTATTAAAAATAAAAAAAAACCAAATAAACCATAAAAAAATGAAGAAAATTTTCCTATTAGGTTTTGCAATTGCTAGTAGTGCAGCATTTGCTCAAGCACCAAAAAACAGAGTACTACCAACAAATTACAATACTGAAGTAAACACTGTTAAGAAAACAGTGGATACTGACAAACCTTCAGTTGTAAGAACTGATAATAGTAAAAAATTATCAACTACAAGTTTGGGTAAAGGATCATATTCAAAAGCAACCAAAATTGGTGAAACGATGAATAACCAACAAACAAATGGTTCTATTTATACAAGAGTATATGCGCATGCTGGAGGTAAAGTATCTGCAACATGGACATCTGCTCAAGAAGGAATTCCTAATGGTTCAAGTTCTAGAGGATCAGGTTATAACCATTTTAATGGAACTTCATGGGGAAATCCAATTCAGTCATCTTTAAGAATAGATCCTGAACGTACCGGTTTTCCTAATTATGCTTACAGCGCTTCAACAAATGAAGAAATGGTTCTTTCTCATATTGTAAAAGCATCAGGTACTCCTAATGCAGGTGCTGCCACTGGAATTATGTTGAATCGTAAAACTGGATTAGGTGCTGGCACTTGGACGGGAACTGCGGTACTAGATAGTTCTAATATTTTGATTCCAGGAATTTTATGGAACAGGAGTGTGGTTTCGGGTAATTACTTACATGTAATTGCTTCATTTACTGATTCTGGTTCAGTACAGCCTAATAGTGTGACTATAAATGGAATCAAATCTCCACAAGTTTATTCACGTTTGAACTTAACAAATAATACTTGGGAAGTAAAGAAAATGATTTTACCTGGTTACACTAAAGAAAGAGTTTTTAGTGGTGGAAGTGATAATTATGCTATAGATGCAAAAGGTTCAAATGTTGCTATTTTATTTGGTGGCCTAACTGACGATTTAACTTTATACAAATCGAGCGATAACGGTTCAAATTGGACAAGTACGATCATTGATTCATTTCCTGAACCTGCATTTGACAGAATTAAATTAATTGACACTACTTACTCAAACGATGGAAGTTTAAGTGTTACATTAGACAAAAACGGCAATGCACATTGTTTTTGGGCTTTAGCTAGAATGATATCAACTACTAGTGGAAGTGTAAACTATTACCCTGGTCAAAATGAAATATTATATTGGAAAGAAGGAACTTCTTTAGACAGTATAAATGTAGTTGGTCAATCACCTGACGCAGATGGAAACGGTAATTTAGATTTAGGAACAAGTTGGAATGCTGCTGGTACTCGATACTTTAGTAATTCTATTACTACTATGCCTCATGCCATGAGTGTTGACAATTCAATTTACATGATTTTTTCGGGAATGACGGAAGGTGATGTTGATGCAAATGGTAGAAACTACAGAGATGTATATTTAAGATATTCAAGCGATTTAGGTACAACTTGGAGCACAAAAATATTGAACTTAACAGAATTTTTAGGATTTAACCAAGAGCAAGTTTTTGCAAGTATTTCACCAACTAGTGATGAAAATATTCATTTAACTTTTTCTCAAAGTACAATTATTGGTGGTTACGATGCAGATGACAATACTGATGCTGGTAATACAAATTACGAAATTATGCATTTAAGTGTTCCCATTGTAAATATATTAGCTGGAAATGTTGGTGTAATCAATGCTAAAAATGACGTATTTAATATTGTTAGCAATTACCCAAATCCTTTCAAAGGAACTACAAATATTGAAGTAAACTTTACTCAAAGTACAAATGCTACTGTAAAAGTAATCAATGTAATGGGTCAAGAAGTATATAACCAAAACTTCAATAAAATTGCAGCTGGTTTAAATAATTTAGAAATCAATTTAGGTAATGTTGCTGCTGGAGTTTATTTCTACAGCATTGAAGCTAATGGCTTCAAAACTACTGGTAAAATGATTGCTGAATAATTAATGACTGCAAGAAAACTCCAATTTCTTCGTTACGCTTTCCATAAAAAATAATCATTTGCAAAAAGCAAACTCATTTTTTTTCTGGCTTCACAAGCCTCGAACTTGAAATTTTCTTATCAATCATAATATAATAAAAAAGCCATTCGAAATTCGAATGGCTTTTTTTATGAATTATGAATCAGAATTTTTAATATATAATTATACCAACTCAAGTGTTTTATCATAACATATATCAAAAATATTGGGTATTGTTTTCAATATGTTAAATTGAACCAATTTTGAAAATATTACAAGCATTTCCTCTTCATTTATTTCTGCTTTAGCAGCATATTCCAATTCCCCAAACCATTTCATGGCATCGGCTAGTTTTATTTGATAACGCCAAGCTATTAAATCAACGGCTTCATCATTAAATTTTAAATCGTTGCAGCTTTCATTTAGTATGGCCAAAACCTCGTCTAAAGTAACAGGTTGAGCGTTTATAAATTCATTGGTAGCTACTACCGCAAAACAAGGCCAAGGAGTTTTACATTCACCTATCATTTTGAATTCACCATTGTCAACAAATGGCTTGGTAGTAAATTTTTCCCACATAAAAAGTTGTGCAGTATTTTCGGCTAAAGCTTTTCTTGCTCCAGCCAAATTTCCAATTACTTCAAAATCGGTTTCATGATTTATGGTCAATCCGTTATTAGCTGCATTTACATAAGCCATTAAATGTGAACCAGAATTAAACCTACTTATTGCATATTTATTTCCCTGCATGTCTGCAATGCTATTAATAGCCGATTTTGCATTCACAAAAACACCCCAACGCAATGGTGAGTTTACGTAAAACTGAACTATTTTACTCGGATTTCCTTGTGTAATATCAGCAATAACACCTTCGGTTAATGCAATGGCAATATCAATTTCTCCATTTCTAAGCATTTTACACATGGCGCCAGTTCCACCTGGAACATCTATCCATTCAATGAGAATTCCTTTTTCAGCAAACTTTCCATTTTCAATGGCCAAATGCCAAGCCAAATTAAAATGTTCAGGAACACCACCAACTCTTACTGTTTTTATCATTAAATATAAAAATAATTAAATGCGCTAAAATGTTTTAAAATCATACAAATTTAATAAAATGTTAGTTGCTAAAAGCAATAGAAATACTCAAAAAACAATTTATATTTGCCCACCGAATTTTATGAAAAAAATACTAATTGCAAACAGAGGAGAAATAGCTTTACGTGTAATGCGCACTGCTAAAGAAATGGGAATTAAAACAGTTGCCGTTTTTAGTGAAGCCGATAGAAAAGCATTACATGTTCGTTATGCCGATGAAGCAGTTTGTATTGGTCCTCCGCCAAGTAATCAAAGTTATTTGCTTGGTGATAAAATCATAGAAGTTGCTTTGCAATTAGGTGTTGATGGCATTCATCCTGGCTATGGTTTTTTAAGTGAAAATGCTCATTTTGCTCGCAAAGTAAAAGAAGCTGGCATTACATTCATTGGCCCAAGTGCTGAAAGTATGGAGCTAATGGGTGGAAAAATTTCAGCTAAAAATGCAGTAGCGAAGTTCAATGTTCCTATGGTACCCGGAACCAAAGACGCTTTAACAGATGTAAATGCTGCTAAAAAAATTGCTTCAGAAATTGGTTATCCAATATTAATTAAAGCAAGTGCTGGAGGTGGCGGAAAAGGAATGAGAGTGGTAGAAGTTGAAAGTGAATTTGAAGAACAAATTAAACTAGCACAATCGGAAGCAAAAAGTGCCTTTGGCGATGATGCAGTTTTTATTGAAAAATATGTGGGTGCTCCTCGTCATATTGAATTTCAAATTCTTGGCGATACACATGGAAATATCGTTCATTTATTTGAACGCGAATGCAGTATTCAACGCAGACATCAAAAATTGGTGGAAGAAGCGCCTAGCAGCTGTTTAACCGAGGAGTTAAGACAAAAAATGGGCGAAGCTGCTGTCAATGTTGCTAAAGCATGTAATTACGTTGGTGCGGGAACGGTAGAGTTTTTAGTAGACGATCAATTGAATTTTTATTTCTTAGAAATGAATACTCGTTTACAAGTAGAGCATCCGGTAACGGAACAAATAGTAAACTTAGATTTAGTAAAAGAGCAAATCAGAATTGCCAGAGGCGAAACATTAGGATATGCGCAAAGTGATTTGAAAATTAACGGACATGCCATAGAATTACGTGTATGTGCCGAGGATCCTGCCAATAATTTTTTACCAGATATAGGAAGATTAATTACCTATAAAACACCACAAGGTTATGGTGTTCGAGTGGATGATAGCTTTGAGGCGGGAATGGAAATTCCAATTCAATACGATCCAATGATTGCAAAGCTTATCACTTTTGGAAAAGACCGGGAGGAAGCTATAAAACGGATGATTCGTGCCATTGACGATTATCAATTAACAGGAATAGAAACTACTTTGCCATTTGGCAAATTTGTTATGAAACACGAAGCATTTATCAGTGGTAATTTTGATACTAAGTTCATTGAAAAGCATTTCAATCCAAAAAATTTAAAGGAATTAAATAATTACAATGAAGCATATGCATTTGCCGCTGGTGAATTATTTTTTGCAAATGAAGCAAATTCAAAACAACAAGCTTTAGTAGAAAAAAATAGCAATTGGTTACAAAATAGAAAAGCATAAGAATTTTGTAATAAAATTGTTTTCAAATAAAAATCAGTACAGAATTAAAAAAACAATACCTAAAATTGCAGCGTGGAAAAAATAATTAACCAAACAAATACTAAACCGCTTGAATGCCCTGTTCCTCATGGCAAAAGATGGAAGTGGCTTGGTTATATAAAAAAACTAGGCTTTTGGGGTTTTCTGTTTTTCTTAATTAAGGGAATTACCGTTTGGATAATTTTACCTTATTTGGCTGCCAAAGGAATTTTTAATTGGTAAACAAATAGTTGCTAGCAACTAGCTCTTGACTTCAAATTGGGAGCCATTTTTAATAATAAAATTCATTTTAACTTTACCAATCATTTTGTTTTTAAAACCTATATTTGCCATTGAAAGGTCGGTGTAATATTTGAAAAAAATTAATACCATTTAATAAACAGCTGAACCGCTTTGTCAAAACCAGGCTTTTTTACCCTCGGGGATTTTTGGTAACTTGTTACCAAAAACGTTAGAAGGTTGCGACTCCTGTGGAGGCTAAATCCTATTCATTTACGGATTTTATTCAAAAGCCGACCTTTCTTTTAAATTATTTTACTCAAGCATTTTACTCAAATAACAAGCCAGTTCGTGATTTGTAATCCGAAGAAAAATTCTTAGCCAGTTCGGATTTGTAATCCGAACCCATTTACTATTTGTACGAAGTTGGTGTCCTCACCAACTTCTCAAATTCGATTGGTGGGGACACCAAGCGAGGATAAAAACTGCAAATGCTAATAGATTTGCTTTCATTAATAATTTGAGTGCTTTGCCCACTCATAGAAAAGTTGATTTCTTTATTAAAAAAGCCCATGAAACACATTAAAAGCTTTAAATAATTAGGAACTATAAAACTATTTTGTTAGTGTTGATATCTAAAAATCAATAGTTCACACATTATTATTACCGACTTGATTGGCAGAAAAATATTGGAAGAAAATGTTACAAATGCTAGCAACGAACATACTGTTTTAGTGAATGAACTTAAAACAGATGTTTATATTTTAAGCTTACAAAAAGAAGGCGAAACAAGCAGAATTAAATTTGTAAAAGAATAAAAAACTATGAAAAAAATACTTTACACCATCATTGCAATGATAGGATTTGCAAATGTTTCGTTGGCACAAGGCTATTATTACATTAAAACTTTAGGTACTACTAGTGAGTATAATTTTAATCCTATTAGTTCAACAGCTATACTAACTGGAGTTACCGGAGGTCTAAGTAGTACCTTATCCTCAGCTCAAACATTACCATTTGCTTGGAGTTTTTATGGTTCACCAGTAACTACTTTTAAAGCAAGTAGCAGTGGTTACATCACTTTTGATACAACTCAAACATTAGATAAAGCAACCAATACAAATTTACCTAATATAACCGCACCCAAAAAGGCAATTTTTGCTTTTTGGGATAGTTTAAAACTTGAACCTATTACTACATTTCCTTCCGATGTTAAAACTTGGACATATGGTTCGTCTCCTAACCGTGTTTTTGTAGTTCAATGGAGATTAGCTAGTGTAATTGGAACAACTGCTTCAATTACAAACTTTACTTATTTTGCAATTAGAATATACGAGCCTGGTGGATTTGATATTGTTGAAAATTACGGTTCAGGTTCTTTCTCTGCAACTATTGGTTGCCAAAATGCTACTGGTACATTGGGTACAAATGTAACAGGTAGTCCAACTCTTAATTTTGGTGGGAATAATGGAAACTATCTTGCTTCAGCAAGTGACGTTTATACTTTTTATTATGGCACACAACCAAGCATTTGGGCAAGAAGTGTTTCCAATCAAACTTCTTTAAATGCATCAACCAACATAAGTGCTGGAACACCCATATCGGTAAAATATACCAATTGGGGTTCCACTGCCATTAACAGCGCTAATTTAAAATACAATATTAATAACGGTTCTACGGTTACGCAGTCAATCACACAAACAATTGCATCAAACGGTGGCTTTGCCATATTGAGTACAACTACTACCGCAAATTATCAACCTGCTGTAAGTGATGAGGGAACCATTAAAACAATTAAAGTCTGGCTAAGCAATATCAATGGAACTACAAATACATCGGATACTTTAACATTTACTATTTTTGTTAATAAAGGTATTTCAGGAACAAAACGTGTTTTATTAGAAGAAGGTTCAGGTGGATGGTGTGGATATTGCCCTGATGGACATTTAAAAATGAGTGATATTGTAGCTGCTAATAATAAAGTTGTTGCAGTTGTTCATCACAATAGTGATGGTATGGCTAATACTCAAAGTAATACAATTAATTCAGCTTATGCTACAGGCTATCCTTATGGTGTTGTTGATAGAACTTTATTCTCTGGCCAAACTACTGTAAGTTTAAATAGAAATTTATGGGATGCTAAAGTAACTGAAGCATTAGCGATAAACTCGCCTGCAAATATTAGTATCATTAATAAAACGTATAACACCAGTACCCGAGTAATTGATTATGATGTGAAAGTAGATTTTGTTGATTTTGCTTTACCAGGAAATATAAAATTAAACACATTGATAGTGGAAGATAACGTAAGAGGACCAATGATTTCGTCAACTAATACCACTTGGAACCAAAGGAACTATTATAGTAGTGCTGGGAGTGCTTCCGGAGGTTCAACTCATCCTTTTTATAATTATCCAGAATATTTGTATGGATATTTACATAATAACGTAGTTAGAAATATACCAACAGGGGCATGGGGTAATGCTTATTCAATTCCTACAAATCCAGTAGCTGGAAGTTCTTACACACAACATTTTTCATACACCTTACCAACATTAGTTTCAGTTACTGATGCAGATTTTACTGGTCAAAATAATATTATAAATCAGTATCAAAATACTTATGCAGGTCCTGCACAAAATAAACCAAATAATATAAAGCTTGTGGCTTTTTTGTCTTACGATTCACAAATTATCAATAGCAATCAAACATATTTATTGCCTCAAAATAATTATACAGTTTCGGATACAATTGTATGTAAAGGTAAAGAGGTAACATTTGATTTAGGTTCAAACAAATTATATAATGGAAACACATTTATAGGAAGTTGGTCATTTAAAAAGCAGATTGATTCAACAATGCACTTTCAGTTAAAAAGCTTTGACGGTATAACCATAGCAAATATTAACATTACAGTGAATGATTCATTGACCATACAACCTATTACTTCCTCTGACACATTAAGTTATTGCGGATATAATTCAAAATTCGTGATTGGGGTTAATACTTCTAACACCAGTCCTAAAAATTATTTGTGGTATAAAAATGATACTTTGTTGTTAGTTGGTAAAACATTGGCAATAGATACATTTACTTCTGCGGGTAAATACAAGGTTACATTAAATACTTCAACAGGATGTTATCAAGAAAGAACATTTACCATCAATAAATTCAACAATACATTCAATCCTGATTTTGCATCAAACAAACAAAATGCAACAACCACTCCTTTTGATTTTACTTTTTCGAACAATACCACTCCCATGAGTGATTATAATTTTACTTGGAGTTGGGGAGATGGTAACACTGCGCAAAACAATAATTTGATCAATTTTTATACATATACCAACAATGGCACATACAGTGTAAAATTAGTCGCTCAAAATAAAGTAACAGGATGTAAAGATTCAATTGTAAAAGCTAATTACATTACTTGTTCTGGTGGAACATCTGGTGTATTGGCAATGAATACCAATAAAATAAATCCAATTTGTTATGGTGAATCAAATGGTTCTATCACTTTAAATACCACTGGAGGAACCACTCCTTACCAATATAAAATAAATAATGGAAGTTATCAAAGCACTAATTCATTTACAAACTTAAGTGCTGGCATTTATACAGTTTATGTAAAAGATGCAACCAATGCAACAGTATCAAAAACCGATACATTAATAAATCCTAATTTGCTTGCAGTTGGTGGAATTTTGGGAAGTAATGGTGTGCCAGTAAGCAGTACACAAAATTATAATATTGCTTCACAAAATGGAGTTATTTATACATGGAATATAATAAACGGAACGCTTTTAAGTGGCAATGGAACCAATAGCATTCAGGTGCAGTGGGCTGCAGTAGCAGGAATGGGAAAAGTAATAGCGAATATTGTTAAAAACAGTTGTTCAGCTGCCGATACTTTGGTGGTATCAATAGGAAGTAATCCATTAACATTAAGTACCATTAAAACTGATGAAACTTGTGCAGGAAAAGCTAATGGTGCCATTACTATCAATGCTGTTGGAGGAACTTCTCCATACCAATATGCTATGAATAATGGAACGTATCAAACAGGCAATACATTTAATAATTTGGTAGCGGGAATTTATGTAAGCAAAGTAAAAGATGCTTCCAATGTAATTTCACAAAAAACAGATACTATTAATGCTGGTGTTGGAATTACTGTTGGTGTTATCAATGGTATAAATTTAGTAAAACCTTTTGACCTTATTAACTATGTTATTTCACAACAAATTGGTGCAACTTATATTTGGAATGTAAGCGGTGGAAATATTGCTTCAGGACAAGGAACAAACATAGCGCAAGTAAGTTGGGGAGCAACAGCAGGAACAGGATTGATAAAAGTAAAAGTTAACAGTGCCGTGGGTTGTATTGATTCAACACAATTAAATGTTACCATTGGTTCAACCAATATATCAAGTGCATCGCCAATTGTAAACGCTCTAAAAGTATATCCAAATCCGGCATCTACTATTTTACATATTGATTTAGAAAAGCCAGGATATTATACTGCCAAACTTTCAAGTGTATCTGGTCAGTCTATCATTTCACCAACCACAGGAACTGTTGATATTTCAGCATTGGCAAACGGAGTTTATATCCTTAGCATTTACGATTCCAATAACAAATTAATTTCAACCAATAAGGTAGCTATTATAAAATAAATAACACCTAACTATAACAAATAAAAGCTGCTCATTGGGCAGCTTTTATTTGTTAATTTTGTCCTAGGTTGGTGTCCTCACCAACTTCTCAAATTCAGTTGATGATAATACCAACGGAGGATAAATCCTAAAAGCGATTGGCTTATTTCAAACTTTTATTTTTTCAACTTAATAAAATATCCTTTCAGAATAGGATTTTCAATGATTTTAAAATTCTTTTCTTTTATTAAATTTTGAATATAATCAATCCTATTTTCAGTAACTGGATGAGAACTTAAAAATTGAGGGATATCAATATTGTTTTCACTTTGTAAACGTTTAAATAAGTTGGTCATTCCCTTTGGATTTATATTATTTTGAAGCATTAAATCCAACCCTTCTTCATCAGCTTGTTGTTCAAAACTACGAGAATAAGACAATGAATTCAAATTGTTAATATTGTCGCCAATAGTTGCCATTATTCCATTCACATCGCTTAAAACAGCCGACACAAATAAATATCCTGATACATTTCTACATAACATTTTCATAGAATGACGCTGATTAACATGTGTAACTTCATGTCCGATTAATCCTGCTAATTCATCATAATTTTCCATCAGTTTTAACAAACCTGTAAACACAATAATATTGCCATCAGGGAGCGCAAAAGCATTGACAGTTTCTGACTCCACAACAGTAAATTTAATGTTTTTAACATTGTTTAATTTTAATTGCTTAGCAAATAAATTTAGCGCAACAGTTTTTGTAGAATCTATTTCATTGTAATCAATATATTCTGAATAAAAACGTTCTCCCATTTCTATGTCA
>CAISTO010000048.1 GCA_903888395.1 uncultured Bacteroidota bacterium
TTAAAAAATTATGGCAACTATTTATGTAATGACAACAAAAGCAAAACATAGCTATAACGAAGTGCTTGATGGTATATTAAATCAGCAAGTTTACTTTTTGGAATATATTAAATCAAACAACTTTGATGAAGATGATTTGATGGGTTTAAAATTGTTTTTAGAAAACAATGACTATGATATAGATGCTTTAAAAAAATTTATATCCATAGAGCCATTAAAATTTAATTCTAAAAGAACAAATTCCATTTATAAAATATATAAAATAGCTGCAATATTTTTGTTAATCATGGGTGTTGGTTATTTTATAAAATTGTCTACTTGCAAGCATCAAAACATGGAAAATTACATGATAGAAGATGCAGGATTTAAAGTATGGATGAATGCTGCTAGCAACAATGTTGATATAATAAATGGAATGAGTTATTATAAAAATAAAAACTACAGCGAGGCGCTTTCTAATTTTTCGAAAACACAAAACAATGACACTGCATTTTATTATAGTGGAATTAGCTGTATGCAATTAAATCAATTAAATGAAGCAGAAACATTTTTAAGTAAAGTACCAAGCACATCTGTTTATTACAATCGTGCTACTTATTATATCTCTTTGTGTTATTTATACAATCAGCAAAAAGAAAAAGGTTTGCAATTATTGAACAAAACCCATTTTAATGAAGCTGTTTTCAATGAAAAAAGAACAATAATTTTAAAAGATTTCGGGAATCAATAAGCTGAAATTCTGTTTTAAATTTTTATGTCAAAAAAAGCCATTGCACTAGTTTTAGCCTTATTCTTAAAATCATTGGTTATATATGCTGAAACATTACCTCTTGAAATATTTTGGCAAGGTAAAACAGCAATGGCCTTAAAATCTGCGCAAGTTATTTTAGATAAAAAAAATAATTATTCAACAATTGAGTTAGCCAATAGTTATGATTTTTTAGCAGACTATCATTTAGATCAAGGTCATTACGAAGCAAATTTAAATTTCATAAATTTGCTTTTTAAAATCAAACATCAAACAAGTTTTGACAGCGCATTTTATTATGCCCGAATAGCAAACTATTACCATTGTTATATTAATCCAGATTCCTCGTTATATTTTTCAAGAAAAGCACAACATTGTTTTAAAAACATTAAAACAAATCGCATTGATTCCAATTCAATTGCCCGTTACTACGGCTATTTAGGTAACGCTTCTAGAAACACATCCGTGCGAAGTTTGAACTTTTTAGATTCTGCTATTTTATATAGCAAAAATAATTTTACAAAAGCCATTAACCATCGAAGATATGCCACATTTTTAATAGATATGTTAACAAGATATGTTAACATAAAAGACAATAAGGAAAATAAAAAAAATATCAATAATTATATCAATTGTGTTATACATTTTAAAAATGCAGAAACTTTGGCAACGCTCATATTTCCTAATAAAAAAAGCGATTTGCACAGTAGAATATACGACATGTGGTCGTTAGTAGAACGTATCAAACAAAACAATGCCCTGAGTACCCGTTTAAATGAAAAGGCAAGGACATCTTTAATAGACAAAAATGAAGTTTATAATTTTTTTGAATATGCAGCTAGTTTACATTTAGATGCATCTAATAAATTAAATCAATACCGAGAAAAA
>CAISTO010000049.1 GCA_903888395.1 uncultured Bacteroidota bacterium
ATCAACAAATTTCTGTGCATCAGATGCATTAGAAATATATGATAGTTGTTCTTTTGGCTTGGAGTTAATGCATTAGAGTTTTTTTCTCTGGCTATAATAGCTTCGCGATCTGCTTTATTTTGCATCACTTGGGCATAATCGTGTTTTACCTGATTGGTTGCCATTTCAGGCAACCCTCGTACTTTATCCAAAAATGATGAATCTGAATTATCTGCCATTAACTGTTCCTATTAGCTTCTTGTTGTTTACGTTTTTCTTCTTTTTCTTTCAGATACTGTATTAACAACCCAATATAAATTTCCCTTTCCCAAGGGATCATACCTTCCAACTCATTTAAACTATATCCATGATGTTGCATCATAGAAAAGTTTGTTTTATAATATGTTGAAAGGTTAACATTACCAAGAATTAAATAAAAAAATCAAAAATATCCGTTACTGTAATAACATGATCAAAACCGCATTTGTTACATTTAATCTTTACATTTTTAACAATTTTTGGTTCATTATCAAAAAATTCTTCTATCTTCTTATATTTTTCTGGAGGCAATTGACCAATCCAGTCAACAATATTTTGTAATGGAACGTCATTTTGTCCATATGCGGAATTCTCATCATAAATATATTCAACATTTTTAGCTATAATTTCTAAAATATCTTGTGGAGTTGGTATTTTATCTCCTATTGTATCATGCGCAAAACGTTGATACTTTAACTTTAACCCCACTTTATCTGTAACTTCTATCAAATCAGATACATCACCTTTTATTACTTCTAAATCAGTTAATAAATTTAAATCGTAATCCATTATATTATTACATGTACCATCATCAACTGAATTCTCGCATCTAAATTTCATTTCAACAATTTCTGATTCGGATCTAGCTCTTAACATGTAAAATAAATATTCAACATCAGTTAATGGTAGCTCACTAACGTTTGTTGAATCTAAAACACAGTTTGTTAATAATTGCAGTATGGCGTCAACTAATGCATTTTTTTCATCTGACTCTTTAGCCATCGCCAAAAGTTTTTGTTCTTTTACGCAGTATGGTCTATATCTTACTTGTAACCCAGATATAGGTAATTTCACTGTATGGATTGGTGCTTCGATTTTTGGTAATAAACTCATATTTTATAATCCTATTCTAAATAAATTTTGCTTAACCTCTAGATACCGAAAAATTTGATAAACCCATGCTTGGTGCTACTGATCCTAACATTGAGTAATTTCCAGATTTAATGGATCCTTGGATTGTTTCTGCTGCGCCTGTTAAATTTTTTGTTGTTTCTAGTAATTGCCCTAAAGGTCCTTTTGCGTAAGATTTCGTGCCAATAACATATTTAAAATCATATTGATATTCAGTATATGCAAATACAACATTTAATGATTGTGCTTGATTTTGTAAAGACCAAGAAAGTGGTATTTGATTAATTGATAATGGAAACGCATCAAATAATGTTACTTCTAATAGTGGATCCCCTGATATTGCATAATGTGTAATTTTTATTGATGCTGCATATTCACTTTTATATTTTACATTATATGTTGTTTCTAGGTTAATTTGTTTTACTGTTTCATCCCTTCCAGTAATAAATGCTAACCACGATTGAAAAAACTTTCTAACCATTTCATCACCAGAACCTCTTGTATAAAATGCTAACTGAATATCATTATACCCAGTCATAACAGAAAACTTTTCATTAACACCGTATATTTTTTGTGATACTGTTGCAGTAGATTCTCCTGGAAGTTCAGCTGAATGACAAAGATAACTTAAAGATTTTGGATCATTTCCTGATGATGGAGCCACTCCAGTAAAAGGAACGTTAAAAACTTCTACTTTAAAATATGAAGATCTTCCGACATCATATTTTCGTAAATCCGATAAACCTTCTAACATGTTATTAGTTGTTTTTGGTGCAGAACCATTCATTAGTTCTGACACACTATCCATTATTCCCATTTGTATTCCCTTAAAGTGTCATATCTTGTGTAGCCATAGATTCTTTCCAAACTTGTTGTTTGGTTTTCTTAACAAAAGCTTCTATTGGAAGCGCAGCAGCATATGCCCAATCTTCTGGCGGGATTAATTTTATTTCTGACCTAATATTAGATTTTAAATATTGTTTAAAACAAGGCTCAAAAAACGCAAACTCTTGAACCCCTTTCAAGTTATCGTACTTAATATTTAACCTTTCTAATTTTCCGTCTAACAAAACTGATTTTTGCATCAAATTGCTTAATAATATTAATCTTGGTTCAGGCGGTAAATAGTGCAAATTTAATCCTGTAAATCCGCCGCGATGAATACCTGTTAATAATATTAAAGGAAATGTATCATAATACGGTAAAGTCTTTCTTCCTTTTGGATCATAATGAAATAGATACATCTTTCCAACTTCAAATTTTTCAGTTTTATATGTTCCAGGTCTTAATAAATCAACTTTCTCTTGTTCATTTTCAACCTTTTCTTTTTGTGTTGGATTTATTAAAGATTTAATTGCATTTTTAAACCAATTTATTGCCTCAAATGCGCTCTTTAATAAAAATTTATGATGAAATTTAGAATCTAAAGGTTCAGCAGGTCCAGGCGGTTTATTTTTATCCATTTATAATCCTAGGTCTTTTTCAGTAAGAATTTTAAATTCCCATTTTCTTTCCATGCAATATTCTCTTGCAGCTTTCCATTTAGCACTATTTATTGCGTAAGTACAGACTTCTGTTATATATTGTTTAGTAATTCGTTTTTTAACTTCAGGAGCATTTGCTTGATATTCTGGTTTTATTTCAAGTAAATACGTTTTTATTCTTCCATCAGCTCCTTTAACTTTAGCCCAAATATCTGGAAAATATCTATGTAATTTTTGGTCTACAGGGGATTTATATGGAATAACACATTCTTCTGATGCCCATTCCAATACTGATGGGTTATCATCCATCCATTTAAAAACCCGTAATTCCCAGCTACTGCGATAAACAATGTTATTTGCGTTACCTTTATATTTGCTTGGATTTTTTGG
>CAISTO010000050.1 GCA_903888395.1 uncultured Bacteroidota bacterium
CAAAACTCAACATACAAAATAAAATTTACTTCTTGTTTTGTATTATAATTAATTATTACATTGCGCTTAGTGGAGCAACTAATAACGGCTAAAGAAAAAATATTAAAAAAAGTACGCCAAGCGCTTACTTTTAAAAGTAAAAATCAATTTACAAATATTGATTTAGACTCTAATATTTACGTGCAACCTAGCAGTGATTCAAGCTTAATAGAGATTTTTGCGGAGCAATTTACCAATGTAAATGGTGAATTTATTTATTGTAGCAATCAATTCGATTTTTTAGACAAACTTATTACGCTCTTAGAACAAAGAAAATGGAAACATTTTTTTTGTTGGGAACATCATTTGCAAGATATGCTCAAAGATACGGGCATAATATTTAACCATAAAAACGAACAACTTGAAAAAATTCAGGCTGCTATTACTTCTTGCGAAGCATTAATTGCCAGAACAGGAACCGTTTTAGTGAGTTCATCAGCTAATAGCAGAACGCTTACCATTTGGCCACCAGTTCATATTGTGTATGCTAAAAAATCACAATTGGTTATGGAAACCAAAGACGGTATGCTTTTAGTAAAAAACAGGTATGGAAAAAATGGACCTTCCTTACTTAGTTTTATTACTGGACCAAGCAGAACTGCTGATATTGAAGGTACTTTAGTTATTGGGGCTCACGGACCAACTGAAATATTTGTGTTTATAGTTGACGATACTACAAAAGACTAAACAAGTGCAAAAGAAAACCTATTTTATTTCTGATTTCCATTTGGGCATTCCTAATTTGGAGGAAAGTTTAATTAGAGAAAAACGAATCATTTCTTTTTTAAATGCTATCAAAAATAATTGCCATGAACTGTATATTGTTGGCGATATTTTCGATTTTTGGTTTGAATATAAAACCGTAGTTCCCAAAGGTTTTGTGCGCCTTTTGGCAAAACTTGCCGAATTTGTTGATGAGGGAATTCCTGTTCACGTTTTTCATGGAAACCACGATTTATGGCAATTTGGTTATTTAGAAAACGAAATTGGTTGTAAGGTTTATTCTAAACCAATTATTAAAACCATAGCAGGCAAAAAACTATACATTGGTCATGGTGATGGATTAGGGCCAAGGCAAGTAATTTTCAAATTTATTTTAGCTACTTATCGTAATTATTTATTCCAACGAATGTTTGCTTTTTTTCATCCAAATATTGGTATTGGCATAGCCAATTGGTTTAGCCATAAAAGCAAAGAAAAAACCTACAGCGATAACCATGCTTTTTACCATGAAGAAGAACATTTAATTATTCATGCTCGAAATATTTTAGCACTCGAACACATTGATTTATTTGTGTTTGGACACCGTCATTTACCCATGATTTATGAATTAAATGAAAAAAGTAATTATGTTAATTTAGGCGATTGGATGGAATACAATACCTATTTTTCAATAGATGAAAATGGCGCTGAACTTAAAAGTTATACTGATGAAACTGCTAACTATGTTTATCAAAAATAGCTTTATCGAAGTGCGAAGTGCGAAGTACGAAGTGCGAAGTAAAAATGAAATGCGAAGTGCGGAGTATGAAGTGCGAAATGTAAATGAAATTCGAAATGATTCGTCATTGCGAGGCACGAAGCAATCCCTACAATTATTTTTTTTGAGATTGCCACGCTTTGCTCGCAATGAAGTTACAATTCAACATCTAAAATTCAAAATCCAAAATCCAAAATTTCTATTCATACTTCATACTTTATCATTCATCTTTATTTCCTCTTATTGCATCGCACAAACCATACTCGATAGCTCAAAATTAGTTTCAGAATTTTCGGTTAATGCTAAGTTTGTTCAGGCCGATGATATGGGGAATTTATACATTGTTTCGCCTACCAATCAATTGTATAAGTATAATTATTCAGGAAAAGTTTTGGCTACTTTAAACTATAATTATATTGGAAATATTAGCAGCTTAGATGTGAGTAATCCAATGGAGATTTATGTGTTTTATAAAGAAATAAATAGGGTGCTTTTATTAGATAATAACCTTGCATACCGAGGTGAATTAGATTTAACAAAACTAAATATTACCCAAGCAGCTGCCATAGCTAGGAGTTTTGACAATGGAATTTGGGTATTTGATTTGGGTGATTTACAATTGAAAAAAATTTCAAAAGATGGCATTTTAAGTCAGAGTAGTGGCAATATAAAACAATTTACGCAAACCGATTTTATCCCTAACCTTTTATCAGATAATACCAACCAAATTATGCTTTGCAATGATAGCATCTGCTTGCTTTTTGATGTATTTACTGCTTATATTAAAACTGTGAAATTTAAAAATTCACAGAATTTTCAATTTGGAAATAATCAAATTTTTGAAACCAATCAAAGTCAAATAAATAGCATTGATTTAAAAATGGGAATTAGAAATATCGTATATACCTTTCCTGATTTCCAAAAACCATTTTGGACTTATATTAACAAGGAAAATGTTATTTTATTTACTAAAAATATTATTTCTGTTTATAGGAAATAGATTTTTGTTCCTCAGTTCCATTGGCTAAAGTCAACGATAAAGTATCCAAAAATTCTGCAACAAAATCTATTGCATTCATATCCGTTGGCTAAAGCCAAACGGCAATAGTTGCGCTTGTTCTGAAACAAAATCCATTGCCGTTGGCTTTAGCCAACGGAAGAAAAAAAATATTCAACTCCTTTAGAGTTG
>CAISTO010000051.1 GCA_903888395.1 uncultured Bacteroidota bacterium
TTGCTCCTGCATCAATGGCTATATGAACTTTATTTTTCATTTAGCGGATCGAATTACAGTTAAGGCGGTATCAAGTATTAAAGTTAAGTCCTCTGCATCAACTGAATATTTTTCGCTAATTATATCAGCCTCTTCGCTATTAAGACTCCAGTGAGAAGGACTTTGAAGATCATTTGAATCTGCGATGTTTGATATTGCATAAGCAATGCTCTTCGCTAATTCTTTTTGTTTATCTGTTGCTTTCATAATTTTTGTTTTAGTGCTTTGAGTGAGAAACATTCGCAAATCTGCGAGTTACCTGCAAGTGCTACATTTCGTTTCCAAATAAACTTGGTTCTGTAAAATTATTTAAAAATTTCTCCACCCTTTTTTCTGTTAAGTCGATATAGTCTTGATTTATTTCAAACCCTATAAAGTTTCTTTTAGTTTTTACACACGCTTCGGCAGTTGTTCCACTTCCCATAAAACAATCTAATACTACATCGTTTTCTTGTGTAAAATGTTCAATACAATTCAAAGGTAAATCTATTGGAAACACTGCTGAATGTCCTTTGCCACCACCATCAACCGAAAACTTCCAAACATTATGAGTATATTTTTTAGTGTAGTATTTACCTATTGGGTGCTTACTTAAAATAAAAATATACTCTATTGCATTTGTTAATCTATTCTGCATAGGTATTGGATTATTTTTGTGCCATATTACAACATCATTTACAAAATAACCACCTTTCTCACGCAATCTATTTACTATATCAAATGGTCGCATTACTCCTGTTTCCCCATAACTAAAACCCAAATTCAAACAGATAATTCCATCTTCTTTTAATTTGGGTTTCAATGCTTCAAATACATCTTGTATTACATACAATGGTTCTCCAACATCTGCCGTATAATGAAATCCCGTTCCCCTTTGATATTTATGAGAAGAATTATAGTAAGGTGGACTTGTAATAATGCAATCTATACTTTCATTTTCTAAGGTATTTGCAAGTTCAATGCAGTTGCCTTTGTAGGTTTTGTTTAATTCAATTTTTGCCATCGCACAATTTTTTAATAATTTTTTGTTTAGTATTTCAATTTAAGTTTCTTGTTAATTAACCGCACCAGCAGGTAACACGTGCTATAAGCAAGTTTGCCAATAACATTTGTGGTAAATTTTAGCCTTTCTGCAAGGCAAACCTGCTCATAGCACCATACGTTATGCGAGATGCTAATCAACCTTTATATTTGACAATAGATATAGCAAAGAATCAACGGTAGGCTCACATATTAATTCCCAAGTATCAGAGCGAGTCGAGTATTTTCTACTCATAACCTTAAAGTTAAGATATGTATTGTTTTTTAGAGATTTATATTGCTTGTCTTTGAACCAAGGCTTAATTCTAAAAGTAGCCTTCATAAAATCCTCCTCACAAGTTTCTATTTCATCTCCAATTAACGGCACATAATTTAATTCTTTGCATTGATTCAAAACGAACATCTTTTCGTGTTTTCTATTGCATCTAAACCATACTTTTGACATAATTTTAAGTTTCAATTTACAATCCATCTTTTCTATAATTATTACCTCTCGTTTTCCTTTCAATCCACCTCGCACCTCTCAATTCTGGATTTTCTTCCTGAAGTTTTTGTCTTACTCTACGAATGCTTTCAAAATTGGTGAACTTAGCTTCAGAGTAATTCTTCAAAAATTCAGTAGCAGTAATCTTATCTGCTTTTTCTCGACCTCCAATCTCAAACAATAAATAGGTAGCAACAAGTTTGAAATCATCATCTCGAAGATGTGGGTAAGTCACAAGAAGATGGTTAACCATTTCCTTAATGTCACGCATTTGATTGAATAGGCTCATATTATTTAGTTAACAATTTTGACAAATGTAAAAATATGCGGAAAAAAAATACTATGCAAAGTGTTAAAAAATGTTAAAA
>CAISTO010000052.1 GCA_903888395.1 uncultured Bacteroidota bacterium
ATTATACATCTAATTTTTTATATATTTTATGATCAATTCTAAGCACTGGATAAGCGGCCAACAGTTCAAAAATATCATTTGTATTTTTAAATAAATGTTCTGTAGTTATTTTATTGTTTTTTATCAAGGAAATAATTTTCAGAATTTTCAATGCAGCATTTTCGCTTTTACCAGTAAAAATATTTTTTTTCAAAACTTGTATGCGAACAATTGCATTTGGCCAAGGAATTGGAAATAACTTTAATGATGATTCTACTATTTCATCCATTATTTCACATAGTTCATTTTCGTTTGTAATAGTCATGTTTGGTAATGCATAATTTGCTATATTTATTAAGTCCAATACTACAAATGGTCTTCTTTTCTTAACATAAACATCAAATCCTGGAAAACTCGACAAATATGGTCTATTAGAAGTCTCAAATAGATGCCGAATTTCTTTAGCAATTATTCGGTAATCAAAAATAATATATGGCTCTACAACGGGTAAAATCATTTTATTTATTTCATCTGCATCCTTATGATAATAGATACCATTTTCTAAATTATTAATCAAAGACTCTGCTATTTCAACTCTACTTAACGAATACATTCTTTTACCACTTGAGTTTGCCCAATGGTCTGAAGAATAATGTATTTCTCCATCGTCTAAAATTAAGACAACATTTTTTATTTTGCCACGATTTATAATTTCTAACTCAGTCAACATAAATTTTATTTGTACTTTTTTATTTTTTTCATAACTCTGACAAGATATTTGTATTTAAGTAATTACTTATTTATGCTTTTTTGTAAACTCCCTCGTATACATATAAATTCCAATCCGCTATCATACCTTCAGGGTGGTCAACATGCAGTACATAATAGTCTTTATCTTTAGGTAACTTTGTAATTAAATATTCATAAAACCAACCATACTTTTCAAATTTAGGGTCGTCTTCCATATTACCTTCATGGTATTCCTGTAAATACTCTTCAAATTCTGAACTTACATATTCAGTTTCTTCAAATGCTAGCCCCATTGCGAAATATATCAATTCTTTAGGATATACTTCAGGTTTCCATTCTTCTTCTTTATAAGTATTTATCCCTGTAATTGGACATTCGAAGTAGGCAGTATCTTCATCTTCTTCTTTGAAATATCCTTCTATGCAGTAAATGGGTGTTTTTTTCATAGTATTTTTGTTAATTATTAATTAGTTTATGAATTGAAATATGTAGGTAAAAAAAATGAATTTAAATTAGAAATTCAAATTAAATTATTGAGTTAAGTAAAACCATAACCAAAATTGGCCAATTAACGTTAAATCCAAAAATAATAAGAAAATTCAATTTGTTATTATTTTTTAGAATTAATAATTTACAATACATTTGATTTTTTTAGTAAATAAAATTAAGAGAATCACATTAGGCCCAAATTGGGTTATTTTAAATTTAATACTTTATAAAAAATTGAATATAAAATGCAAATAGTTAATTTAGAATTAGACCATTATAATTTCTACTCACCATCAACAGGCGGTGTTATAACGGATGGCGAAGTTTTATATGATGATGAAAAATCATTGTTGGGTTATTGGTTGGATGAGTTTTGGGAAGAACCTCATATCAACAAACAATATCTTGAAGAAATGTGGCAGGATTACATGGCTAATTATAGCTCATTAAGCGCCCAGGAAACTTTTATTAACGAGTTTCATTCACTCGAAGATTTCTTTACTAGCGTGAAATTTGATAATGTAATTGTTTTTAAAATCACAGATAGACATCCTTTGACCCCAACTGCATATTTTGTTATCGATATGAATGTTTATTAATTTAATAATGATGAGTAGCAATATCGATATTATTAGGGCCAAAATTGTAGAATTAGCTCAAGAACACAAAGCCACAGGTGATGACTTAGATGACTTTAAAGATGCCGAATTAATAGAAAAAGAAGTGGAGCAACTTATTGTTAAATATTGCGAAGCCAAAGGTTATTTGGTTAATGGCTTCCCAACCGAAAAAAAGCAATTGCCAGAGGAAGAATTGGAAGAAGATTATTTCTGCCAAGAACGCTATCAATTGTATTTGGATACACTTGCCACACAGCATGAAGATGTAGCAGATTTGATGTGGTGTTATGTTTCCAGCTTTTGGGAAGACCAATGCGAAAGCAAAGAAGTTTATATCCAAAGTCTGAAGGATGGATTGGATTCTGGAGTCTTTTATGATGTAACAATATAAATAAATAATAATATGAATGAAGCGTTAAAACGATTGGAAGTATATTTTAAAGAATTTATTGAGGATATAGAAATCAGAGATGAGTTAAAATTTTGTTTAACCCAAAGCCAGGTCGAATTGTTTGTGAGATCAAAGTTCGCATATTGGGTACTTCATATTAAAAAATTCCCTAATTCATTCAGTCTAATTGAAACAAATCGTATTGACCTGGTAATTCAAATTGAAGGTAATAAATACTGTCTTGAGTTTGGTCATCAAATAAATTTACTGAAACATACTCCAAGCGGTCACAAGAATAAAATAGATGAAGATTGTGAAAAGTTAGCAGATAAACTTAAACCATTGTCAAAAAAAATCGAAGGTTTTAATTTAGAAAACAATCTATGTTGTTGTACTATTAGTCTTTTTACCGATTTTCATCTAGAAAAGATAGATAACAAAATATCTGTAAAATATATTTCTGTTTATCCAGATTATAAATCAGGTGTTTTTGCTAAATATGGCACAAAGGTTACTGGTAAAAAAAGTGAAGATTACTATCATAATTATAAAGACGAGTTGAAAGATTATAGATCATATGTTCTAATTGATGATGCTCTAACTTTTCATTGGAAAATAAAAGAATGTGAGTTTAATAATTAAGTTATAGATTCTATCAATCTAAATTAGACTTTCATTATGTATCAATATGCACTAAAACTATAGTGTATAAAAAGGCTTATTATCAAACGGCTAATTATACCAACGAATACTTAGAAATATTCGTTCAGGGTGGTTATATTGTTGGGAAATCGACAATATTTTCATATAATAGAATAGGTGTTTCCTGAAAAAAAAATATTCCAATGAATTTTTAAAAAAACTACTATAAAAAGTAGCGAAGTGGTCAAACTCCATAAAGTGAAATTTATTGTTTTTGTTAACGTTTACATGGATTTCGATAAACTAATTCAATTATACTTCACGGTGGTTAGATTACAGGATCCTATTTAAGGATCCTAAGTGAAATCTAAACAATAACGTTCTACATTTACCCTGTAAAACAGCAATAAATAATTCAAATAATAAGTAAATTGGATGAATTCCACCTTTGTGAATCATAATTTTCTTCATTTATATTGACTGGCAAATTTGTTGTTATTTAAACTAATTAGCTCTTATATAATTCCATAATCAAACCATGTAAAAAAAAAAATAACTTCTGGGATACTTTTGCATTTTTAGTCAATATTTATAATGAAATATACTTTATGGAAAATATACTAAAACGAGAAGATTTTGTTAGAATAAGAATTAATGCTATCGAAAAAGAAAGATTACTAAAAATTGAAAAATTAACAGGTAGAAAGAGGAGTGACATAGTCAGAGAGGCGATGTACAGATTTATAAAAGAGGAATATACGCAATTTCTAAACTAACAAATTATCATTTTTTTTTTTAAAAATTGATTTCCTGATTAGAAATTACTACTATTATAAAAATAAACTGGGTGCGTTAAAAAAAAAATCACACTTTGGAATACTCTCACCAGCATAAATATTTGAGAGCAAAAGGAAATGACACAATTTAATAACGAACAACCAAAGTACAATTGGCTGTTGAAAATAACCTCTTTTAAGGGGATGCTTTTCAACTATCCAAACTTTGGCTAAATACAAGAAGCAATTTAAAATTGCAATCCCAACTATTTCATTCGAAAAATTGGAAGCTAAAATCCAAACCAATCCACCAAATTTCAAATTTGAAAAAGAAGGATTTTACGGAATCATTTACGATATTATATCCAAAATGACAGAATATATTGATTATATGGTACCTCTCAGTAGTACTATTCTTCAGAACAAATATGGTTTGAATTACCGATTAATGTTAGATTATTTGGTGGAGAATCAAATAATAATTGAGGACCATCAATATTCTGAGAATCAATGCAGAAAATTTGGTTTAACCAATATGTCAAAAGATTTAAAGAAAATGACAACTGTTCTAATAGATCTCAAAACGTCATATGGCAGATACGTTAAAAATCGGCATAATAATGAACAAAGGGAAGCAAAATGGAAACCCATACATTTGAAAGCTTTAAGGAATCAATTTTATAAAGTAGAATTTGATTCAGAATTGGCTATTAATGAATTAAATTCCAGAAAGGAATTTATAACAATTGAACAGTACATTGCTATCTACGATGATTTGTTATGTTTAAGTAGAGGCAATACAAATAAAAGATTCTTTGGACAAAATAAAACAAATAATAGAATTGATACCAATTTCACTTCCTTAAAAGCATATTTTAAGAAATATATTATTTCAAATGAAGCATTATATCAATTAGATTTGAATAATAGTCAACCTGTATTATTCAATATAGTACTAAATTTGATTGATAAAATCATTAATCATGAAATTGATATAAATGATATTACTACTACTCTATGTTATGGAAATAGCACACTGAAACATCTCTTAATCCAATGTAGCAAAGGATTGATGAAGGATCAAAAACGGGTTGGTTTATTAAAAAAAGAAATAGAAGAATACAGATATTTCACAAGTAATGGTAAATGGTATGAACATTTAAGAGACGTATACAATGTGTATTATGAAACGGATTATTTCGATAGAGAAAAAGCAAAATCAATGTGGATGGCATTGGCTTATTCATCAAATCGCTCTACAAACTATTACATAGTTAAATTAGCATTTCAAGATAAGTATCCAATTATAAGTTTAATTCTTAGGTACTTTAAAAAAAATAAACATGCTGATTTAGCAATAGTTTTACAAAAAATAGAATCTCATATTTTTATCGAACAAATCTCCCACAATCTTATTGATAATGGAATCGTTCCAATCACTATTCACGATTCTATAATAGTGAAGGAATCTGACCTAGAAAAAAGTGAGGAAATAATGAATCAAGTATTACTTGAAAACATAGGTTTTACTCCAAAAATACAAGTTGAGAACTTAAATGATTCAAAGTTCAAAATTAAACAGAAACCTCTAGATATTGCAGCAGAAATCAATCAACTTCATGTTAAAAGAAATGTCAATAAATTATTATTACAAAAAACAGGGTAAAGTGGTATCTAAATCCTAAATTATTTATAAAACTACCAGAATGAATAAGCTTTTTTAAATCAAATGAAATATGGTTTTACAGAAAATTGATAATCAATGTTTTGTAATAAATTATTTTAAATTTTGAATTTTACACGTGTAAAATTTTTGTTTGTAAACTTTTTTCACTATATTTTTGTACCATGATTCAGCAAACAACATATTTGCCTCATGTGAACATAATAGATGATCCTTACCTTTTGAAGGTATCTAATGTCATCTTGAAAATGGCAAGTTGTGAAAATCCAAGAATTTTAGAAATTATAAGGGACAAAATCTATGAAGTACCCTCTGGTTTTTCGTCACGAATGTTGAATTACTACGAGTCGAAAGGATTCATTTTTGCGCAAAGAAATGGACCTAGGGGAAAAAGGAGATTTTCTTTAATAGATTCAATTGGGCTAGAACATGCTTTAATATCAGATTCAACACACTATATTCAAAATGAGTCTGAACAAGATTCTTTCATGTGCGCAGGTTTAAGTACTCATAATCATCTTACACCATTAGAATTCTACTTATTGATGAGTATAGGGCTTCTTGGGATCCGTGAAATTCATTTGAATCGTGATTATTCTAATTTCAATGGTCGATATGTTGATTTATATGTTTCCTATTCACCAGCAATTGATCCAGGTCATTTGTGGATCATGAATATGACAAAAACATTAGTTCAAAAATTACTCAATAAGGACAATAAATTGGATGTAAAGGAAGGAGAATCCTTCTCTGTAGGTTTGATTGATTTCATTAATTCAATAAGATACAAATTGAGATTACCCCCATTATTTATAAAAACAAAATATCCAAACTTCATTGCTCTTTTAGAAAATCAATTAAAAATAAAATCCATTGATACTTTCTCTAGAGAATATGATTTACTGATTGAAGACGATGACCAAGAATTAATTGGAATTGAAATTCATTTTCTTGGAAATAATTACATTAGAAATCCAGGTGACAATGATAAAGTTGAAAAGTTATCAGAGGATTTAAATCGACCGTTAAAAGAAGCAATCAAACTTATAAGGACTCGAAATAAATACGTGTTCTTATAATCATCAAATAATTTAGAGTTTAACAGTAGGTTCAAAAAAGAACATCAAAAAAACCATCATGACATGGGGTGTCCAAGTCATGCCCTAAAAAAAGTAAAAATAAAAAAAATAAAATGAGAAATACAGAACCAAAATTAAACAAGGGAAAAAAACCTCAATTCATTCCGAAAGGGTCAAGTTTAGAGAAGGAGTGGGCTAAGAACATTTGGTATATTGGATATTCTTTCAATGGGAAACAATACCGAATCAAGCAAGATATAAATAGGATTACCGATTATAAGGAAAAGCGATTTTATGCAGATGTATTAATTCAGTCTTTAAAAGATAGCATTGATAATGGTTTCAATCCCGAAGATCCTGAGGCGTTTATTAATTCAAAAATTCGTACTGATTTAATGATTGGAGAAGCGGTTGATATTTATTTAGCTGATTTGCAAAAACACACCCGTTCCAAAACACATCAGAGTTATCAAAGCAAACTTAGGTACTTTGTTGAGGAGAATGTGTCCAAACAGTTGAATGAAATTGATTCAAATGAATTGAAAAGATTCATCAGGAATAGAATAAATAAGGTTCAAAATATTAAGATCCATAGAGAAGGTAAAACTTTTGAGTTAGACAGAAAAATAGCATGGACAAACAATACAGTTCGGTCAGCACGGGGAATATTTAGAGCGTTTTTTAATTGGTGTATCAGTGAAGGATATTACAAACAGGCAAATCCAATGTCTAAAGTACCATTGAAAGAAATTCACAGTGAAAATCAATCAAATCAACGAAATGTCCCTTTTTCAGCTGAAGATAATTCTAAAATCATGAAATATCTGGATGAAAACGACCAACCAATTGCTTTCTTCTGCCGTTTTCTTTACCACACATGTTTAAGACCTGGAGAGCTTATAAGACTAAAAATAAAGGATTTAGATTTTAAACGCAGAAAAATCATCGTCCCCTTAAATGTTTCTAAAAATACCAAACGAATCACCGAGGAAGAGATTTATATGACTGATGAACTTTTAAACATGCTTATTAAACATGGATTCCAAAATGCAGATTCAGATAACTACGTAGTTACAGATTGTGCGCAGTTTTACGGACAAAAGACCTTCGGAAGAGACACGCCATATAAAAGGTTTAAAAAAGCGATCAAGCGAATAGGAATTGACAATAAAGGATATGTTCTATACAGTTTCAAGCACTTTGCAAATATCAGTCGTTTTAGACAAGGATGGAAAATAGAACAACTCATGGTAGCAAATCGACATGCC
>CAISTO010000053.1 GCA_903888395.1 uncultured Bacteroidota bacterium
AATGGTAAATAATAAATTGGATAGTTTTGAAGCAAAGCTTTAAATTCATCCGTCATTAAACGCATGCTGTCTTTTTCGGTACTTATAATTATTTTATTGGTTGATGAATTGGCATCGAATGCAGCTAATAGTTTTGTTATTTCTTCGATTGTAAAATCGTGATGGTCGCCAAATTGCCAAGCATCAATGATAGTTTTTGAGTTGGTTTCTAAATAATTTTCAAAACTAGTTGCCTTGGCAATGCCACTAAACAATAGTAAATCAATATTTCTTATTTCATGAATTGGCAAAATAATATTGTTATAATAATGAACCAAATCACTGAATTTTTGGTAAGAAAAATATACTTTTTGGTGGGCTAAAGGATTTATATCGGCAATAATTTGTTTTTTTTCGCTGTCGGATAAATCAGCATTGCATTTGGTAACTATTATGATATCCGCACGCTTGTAGCCAGCTCTGTATTCGCGTAAAGTTCCCGAAGGCGTTAAATAATCATGGGTAAATAAATTATTGTAATCGGTCAATAAAATATTCAATCCAGCTTTGATAGCGCGGTGTTGAAAAGCATCATCTAGTAAAATAATATCGGTTTCGGGTGCATCAAACAGTAAATTAGGCACGCCAATCACCCTATTTTCCGAAACTGCTAAATCAATTTCATTTTTAAACTTTTGCTTGATTTGTCTTGGTTCATCGCCAATTTGGGCAGCGGTACTTTCATTGCTTGCAAAAAAATAACCAATGGTTTTACGTTTATAACCTCGGCTTAAAACGGCTACTTTATATTTAGGCTTCAGTAAATGAATCAGATATTCAATATGAGGAGTTTTTCCTGTACCGCCAAATGCTAGATTTCCAACATTTATAATAGGTAATTCAAAGGAGGTTTCGGTCAATAAACCTTTGTTATAGCATGTATTTCTTATGAATAAAATACAGCCATATAATAAGGTAAAAGGTGCAAATAAAATTCTAAAAAGTGTCATCATATTCAAGCTTCGATATTAGGAAATAAAATTGATTTTTCTTGAGTATTACATGATTTTTGATTTCCGAATTAGAGATTTTTGATTGAATAAAGAAGTTTTGTTCCATAGTAAATAAGTAAAGTACATTTTTAGTTTTTAAAAAATCATCTGCGTTTTCTGTATAATCTTTCGAAAAAATTACGGAATATTATATTTTCGATTGATGAGGACACCAACCGAGAACAATTCTAAAAACAATTACAGTTAAAACGGTGCGGGAACGTCATCCTGAACGTAGTGAAGGAACTTTTACATTTGTTTAACTTTGTATAGATGCTTCGTTCCTCAGCATGACGGCTCCCGCAAGCATTGATTCTAAAAAAGATCTATGTATTCTGTGAAATCTGCGGCAACCTTTCAATAAACTGTGCTACCAATAAAAAATAATCATTATAATCTTTGAAATCTGTGGTAAAATTTAACTTTATTGCACCCGTGAAAGTTTTAATTATAGACGATGTAGCTGACTTACTTATAAATGGTTTAGAAGAAATTGGTTATTCCGTAACCTATTTACCAAACATCAACCGAGCAGAAATCATTGCACTCATTGCACCTTTTGAGGTGTTGGTGTTAAGAACCAAAACGCTCATTGACAATGAAATTTTTGAGGCTGCTAAAAATTTAAAAATAATAGCCAGAGCAGGAAGTGGATTAGACAATATTGATTTAACCATTGCTGCGCAACAAAATATTAATTGTATAAATGCTGGTGAAGCCAATGCCGATGCGGTTGGCGAATTTACTTTAGGCGCTTTATTGAATTTATTGAGAAACATCAATATTGCCAATTCCCAAGTTCAAAATAAAATTTGGGACCGAGAAGGAAATAGAGGATTAGAATTGAACGGAAAAACAGTTGGAATTATTGGTTTTGGAAATACAGGAAAGGCTTTTGCCAAAAAATTATCCGGTTTTGATGTTAAAGTTTTGACATATGATAAATATTTAAAAAATTATTCGAACCAAAATGCTCAAGAATCAAATTTGGACGAAATTTTTGAAAAAGTTGATATTTTATCACTTCATGTGCCACTAACTACCGAAACAAAAAATATAGTAAACGGTAATTTCTTGGGTCAATTTAAGAAAAAAATTTACCTGTTAAATATGTGTAGGGGAGAGGTGGTAAATATGCCTGAAACCATTGAATATATTAATAATAACATCATATTAGGTGCCGCGTTTGATGTATTTGAAAACGAAAAATTAACCACACTAAGCAACCAACAGCAAAAAGATTTTGACTACCTTATAAACAACAAAAAAGTAGTTTTATCACCGCATATTGCCGGTTGGACTTTTGAGAGTTATGAAAAAATTGCGCAATCCATACTTTTAAAATTAACTAACTTAAAATAAGCACAATAAAATTTCTTTAGCGGTTAATTGCTTCTACATTTGATTTATTAATCGAAACCGATTTAATTTACCGCACTTAAACTCAATCCAATTTATAATTTGTAACAAAAATTTACATGAGAAGGATATATTTATTACTAGCTGCCTTAATAGGCATTTCTGCTATTGCAACGGCCCAGTCAAACTTGGGTTCACTTGCGGGCAAAGTCAACGATGAAACCACCAAAAAGCCGATAGAATTTGCTTTGGTTACCATAGAAGGTGGTGGAGGAATAAAAAAATCGAAATACACCGATAAAGATGGGGAATTTGAATTTACAGCTATTCCCGCAGGAAATTACGATGTAACAATTTCATTAATAGGATATCAAAAAGCAAAAACTGAAGATATTCCGGTTAAAGGTGATAACAAAATTACTAATAGGTCATTTAGTTTAAGTCCTAGTAATAAAACCAACTTAGGTCCAGTTACTATTAGGGATAAGGTTCAATTAATTGACCCTGATGATCCTACTCAAAAAACGCTAAAAAATATAAATAAACAAGGCACTCAAAATATCAATGCATTGGCTGGAAGCCAACGTGGAGTTGATTCAAGAGGAGGCGGAACACCAAATATTGCAGGTTCACGTTCTGAAAATACTGCTTATTATATAGATGGTGTAAGGGTAACTGGAATTAGTTTGCCTGCTAACGCAATTGAAAATTTAGAAGTTATTACAAGTGGTACTCCTGCTTCTTATGGTGATTTTACTGGTGGTGCAATTAGCGCTACTACCAAAGCGCCAACCAAACAATGGATTCGCTTTTTTGAATACAGAACGTCTAGTCCTTTTTATGGCTATTTAGACAATTCGCACCATAATGAATTTACCTCATTTATATCAGGTCCAATTTTATTAAGAGACAAGGGAAACAGAGATAGAGAAAAAATATTAATTGGTTTTACCAATTCAATTAGAGCTGCTTATTCATTAGATGGTGGTTTACCCGCTGTAGATATGTACAAGGTGAAAGATGCCAAAATGAAAGAAATAGAGGCAACTCCTGTTAGACCAAATGCATTAGGTTCATTGGTTCCAGCGGGTGAATTTTTAAGAAAAAGCGATTTAGAAAAAACAGATTATCGTGTAAATGCTTCTGGTTATAACGTAAGTGCTAGTGGTAATTTTAACTACCAACCAAGTAATAATATAAACGTTAAATTAGGTTATATTTATAATTTTTTCAATCAAAATAATTGGAATAGCTATGCTTCTCTTTTAAATACTGCCAATAATTCAGTTTCGCAAGGATATAGAACGGTAACCTATTTACAGTTTACCCAAATGTTTAATAAAAAAGAAGATACAACTAAAGCAAGATTAGAAGCTGCTATTACTAAGGGTGTAAAAATTTCGGATGCTTATTATACTGTTAGGGTTAGTTACGAACGTAACTTCTCTGAAACATTTGATCCTAATAATGGCAAAGACTTTTTTAAATATGGTTATGTAGGAAAGTTTAAAACATATAATGCACCTGCTTACACCAATATTAGAAAAGGATTTCAACAGCCAGTTGATACCATTACTTTAAAAGATGGTAAACAACTTTTCTTAACTGGTTATACCCGTCAAACTGGATTTAGAGATACTGCTTTCCGTTTTACCAAAGCCGACTTTAATACTGTAAGAGGAAATTACACGCAAGCATTCTTAAATTTTTATGGTGCCGATAATTTTGCAAACTTTGCTCCTTTAAGAGGTTTGGGTGCTTTGCAAAATGGTGACGATCCACTTTCTATTTATTCAGGTATGTGGGGAAATGTAGGTGATATTCAAACAGGATATTCAAAAAGTTTATTTGAAAACTATATTGTATATATTGAATCAAATGCAACCATAGCTCCTCGTAGAAACTTAAAAGCAAAACATAATTTGCAATTTGGATTAACTTACGAACAACGTATTCAAAGAAATTACTCATTAGCAGCTGGTAACTTATGGAACTTAATGCCATTATTAGCAAATCGCCAATTCTCAGGTTTAGATTCAATTGGTTATGCAAAGTTTGATGCCAATGGAGTTTTTCAAGATACCATTACTTTCGACAGAAGAATAGTAGCTGCTGATCAAACTGAATTTGATAAAAATTTAAGAGATAAATTAATTAGTACTGGCGCAACAGATAATAATGGAAATCCAATTACTAGCCAAACATATCTTGATGTAAATTCATATTCACCTGGAACGTATAATTTAAATATGTTTTCGGCAAATGATTTATTAAATAACGGAAATTCGTATGTTGGTTATTTTGGTTATGACCATTTAGGAAACGAAGTATCAGGCAAACCAGGTATCAACGAATTTTTCAAAAACAGAATTCTAGGTGCTTATCAACCAATTTATGCTGCCGCTTGGATTCAAGATAAATTCCAATTCAAAGATTTAATTTTACGCGTTGGTTTACGTGTTGAAAGATTTGATGCAAATCAATTAGTATTACGTGATCCTTATTCAATGGTTCCAATTTTATCGGCAGGAGAAATTAGAACTGCTGCAGCAGGTTCGTTAAAAATAGAAAAAGATGCAATTCCTTCGGTAGTTCAAGACGATTGGAAAGTATATATTAACACCGATAATTTTAGCTCAAATACTTATGGTGTAGCTGGATTTAGAAATGGTAATAATTGGTATGACAAAAACGGTAACCCTGTTTCAGATCCAGCAGCTATTCAACGTGCAGCTGGAACCAGTCAAAATATTCCTTATGTTGCGGATGCTAAAAGTCCAAAAGTACCAACAGCAGCTTCTTTTAAAGATTACGTGCCAGATGTAAAAATTTCACCACGTGTTTGGTTCTCTTTCCCTATTAATACTTCTTCTCAATTCTATGGTACTTACGATATTTTAAATCAAAGACCAGGTGGAAATGTTGCTCAAATTGACGATTATTTCTACTTATCAAACAGATTAACAGGTGTTATTGCAAATCCTGATTTGAAAATGACACAAGTAACTGCTTATGAAATTGGTTTCCGTCAGCAAATTGGTAAAAACTCAGCTATTGGTTTAATTGCTACTTACAGAGAAAATAGAAATATGACTCAATTATATAGCTTTATTCAAGCTTGGCCAAATACTTATACTACTGTAGGAAACATAGACTTTTCAACTGTTAAGTCTGTAGGTTTAGAGTATAAATTAATTGATATGGGAAATGTAAATATTGATGCAAATTATAACTTACAGTTTGCCGATGGTTCAGGTTCAAATATTTCATCAAGTTCAGCTTTAATTCAAGCTGGTTTGCCAAATACTAGAACAATTTTCCCTTTAGATTTTGACACCCGTCATACTTTTAAAACCAATTTTGATTTCCATTATAAAGATGGTAAAAAATATGATGGTCCTATCATTGGGGGTAAAAAAATATTGGAAAATGCTGGTTGTAATTTTATTTTCTCAGCTTATTCTGGACGCCCTTACACTCAAAACTTAATTGCTACTCCAGATGCGCAATCGGGAGCGGCTACTAGAAGTTCAATTAAAGGAACACCAAACGGGGCTAATTTACCAGCTCAGTTTAATGTGGACATTAACATTGATAAAAACTTTACCATTAAAAATGGTAATGCAGGAGCTAAAGTTAAAGAATACCGCATGCGTGTATTCCTAACAGTTACTAATTTATTAAATGCAGCTAACGTAACTAGTGTTTATAGATACACAGGTAGCGCTTACAGTGATGGTTATTTAAGTTCACCATTTGCAGCCGATCAAATTAGAACTGCAACCAATGCTCAATCATTTGTTGACTTATATAATACAAGAATGGTAAACTCTGACAGATTTTTATTACCACGCTTAACACGTATTGGAATTTCAGTTCAGTTTTAAAAAGAAAAATAATAATTTTATGTTAAACTTTAAAAATATAAAAACAGCAGCATTATTTTTAAGTGCTTTAGGATTTTGTTTAAATCTTCAAGCCCGTGAAAATATTGGAAAAGGAAATTTAGCTGGTAAATCAGCTAATGAAAATCCTTCATTTAAATCAAGTAATCCATTATCTAAAATGGGCGCTGGTTGCTTACCAGCAACTGCTCAAAAAGAACTTTCTATAAACAATGTTAGAACCATTATATTAAATGGTGGTGACATGTGGTGGAATTTAAGTAACGCACGTTACGAAGTTCCTAAAGTTCAAACAGGTCAAGTAGCTAAAAACTCTTTGTTTTCAGGAGCACTTTGGATTGGTGGAATCACACAAGGAAATTTAAGATTAGCAGCGCAAACGTATCGTCAAACTGGTAACGATTTTTATCCAGGTCCATTACAAATTGATGGTTCCGCTAGTATTTCTGCCGATAGATGTAAAACTTTTGATAAAGTTTGGACTGTAACACGTTCTCAAATTGCTGCTCATATTGACGGTGATCCTTTAAACGCTCCCGTTGATATCCAACAATGGCCAGGAAACGGAAGTACTGGTGAGGCTAAGTTTTTAGCACCATTTTTTGATGCAAATAATGATGGAGTTTATAGCTACGATGAAGGTGATTATCCTACTTTCAATCAAGGAGAGGCTGGCTTGGCTTCTATCCCTGATCAAATGATGTTTATTTGTTATAATGACAAAGGAAATATTCATACTGAAACTCAAGGATTGCCTTTAAACTTAGAATTTAGATTACAAGCATTTGGTTTTGCTACCAATGACGAAGTAAATAACATGACTTTTTATAAAACTACTATTATCAATAGGGGTACTGAAATTATTGATAGCTGTGTTTTTGGTCAATGGGTAGATCCTGATTTAGGTAATTATGTAGATGATTATGTAGAATGTGATGTAAAAAGAAATTTAGGAATTTGCTATAATGGTGACGATAATGATGAAGGTATTTTAGGTTATGGATTAAATCCACCTAGTATTGGTGTCAACTTTTTTGAAGGCCCTTTAAATGAAAATGGAAAACAAATTGGTTTAACAAAATTTGTATATTATGATAACAACCAATCTCAACAAGGAAATCCTTCTAATCCTGCACATTACTGGAATTATTTAAATGGCCGTTGGAAAGATGGACAACAAATTACTTATGGTGGTAATGGTAGAGGTGGTTCTGATACCGCTAGTTATATGTTCCCTGGTTCTACCGATCCTGGAAAAAGAGCTGCATGGACTGAAAGAATTGCCGGAAATACTCCTGCTGATAGACGTTTTTTACAAACTGCTGGTTCATTTAAATTATTGCCAGGCGCAGTTAATAGAGTTACAATTGGAGTAGTTTGGTCAAGAGCTACTACTGGTGGTGCTACTGGTTCATTTAATTTATTAAAAGAAGCAAGTGATAAAGCAACTGTTTTATTTAAAAATAATTTCAAAATTTTAAGAGGACCAGAATTTGATGACAACGCAGTAAAAATTACTGAATTGAACCGCGAATTAGTAATTAATATTATCAATGCTGAAAAACCAGAAGCTTTTAAAGCAAAAGTATCAGGTTTATGCACTGATTCAACTGACTATAAATTCCAAGGTTACCAAATTTACCAACTTAAAATACCTACTACGCCAAGTGATTTCTCTGACAGAGATCAAGCTAGGTTAGTTGCACAATGCGATTTACAAGATGGTATTGGTTTTATAGTTAATATAGTAAATGATCCAGATTTAGGAAATGTGAAGAAAATAATGGTGAATGGTGAAGACAAAGGCATCCGTCATTCTTTCCAAATAACACGTGATGTGTTTTCAATTGAATCAGATCAAACTTTGGTAAACTATAAAAACTACCATTTCTTAATTGTTCCATATGCTGCTGTAACTAATTGTGTAGATGAAGCTTTACAATATTTATCAGGTTCTAAACCTGTAATTATAACTTGCACCCCTCACTTATCATATGGTCACCAACAGGGAACTCAATTAAATGGTAGTTATACAAGTGGTCCTGCTTTAACAAGAGTTGAAGGAATTGGAAACAGCGGTAACTTTTTAAATTTATCAAAACAATCGATAGAAGAAGCTTTAGCAGCTCCATATTTTTCTAAAAAACCAAAATATGTAGAAGGTCAAGGTCCTGTTATTATTAAAGTAGTAAATCCATTTAAAGTTCCTTTATCAGATTTTAGATTATTTATTAATGATAATTCAGCAAATTCCAAATTAAGTGATTCTCTTTCAAGAGCAAATGCTAGGTGGTATATTGTAAATACAATTACTAATGATACTTTTTTAGGTAAAAGAAATTTAGAATTAAATAATGAACAAATTTTTGAAGAATTAGGTTTATCAGTTACTGTGAGTCAAGTTGCCGCCCCCGGTGATCCAAATAATAGTACAGATTTATCAAATGGTTTTGTAGATGGTACCATTACATTTTCTGACCCAACAGACCGCTGGTTACAAGGCGTACCAGATGGTATGATTGCTATTCCTCCTTTTAATTGGATTAGATCAGGTAATACCGGAACTCCAGATTTTGGAAATGTGGGTGAACATGATTATTTTAGATCAATTGGTGGTAGCAAAGTAGCAATTGATCCTAGAAAACAATTTGGAAATATATTAGGTGGAACATGGGCTCCTTTTGAATTAGCTGCAAAAGCTACTTTAACAAAAACTGCTACAAATCAATATACAAGTAGTTATGGTCCTGGACTTAGTTTAACTCCTAATACCAACCAAATATCTGAAGACAATCCTTTGTCTACTTTACAAGGTGTGGATGTTGTATTTACAAATGATAAAAGCAAATGGTCACAATGTATCGTTTTGGAAATGGGTGAAAACAGAGAGCAAAATATTGGAAATGTTGCCAAAGGTAATATCAGGTATTCACTTTCAGTAGATAAAGACGGTAAACAAATACCAGGTAGCTATGGTTTAAGTTGGTTTCCAGGTTATGCTATAAATGTAGAAACTGGCGAAAGATTAAATATTGTTTTTGGCGAAGATTCATCATTACCAACAGAAAATGGTGCTGATATGATTTGGAATCCTACCAATAGTTTCTTTGATAAATTTTCAAATAATGCTATTCCTTCATTTGGTGGAAAACATCACGTTTATATCATGGGAGCAAAAGAACTTAAAATTGGTTCTAATGTTCTTTACAAAGGCCCTAAATATGATGGTTGCGCTAACTATAATACATTAATGGCTGTAAATAGTCCTTCTGAAGATCCAAATCAATTGAAAAAACGTTATTTCTTATCACAATTTATGTGGGTTACCATGCCAATGCTTTCATTTACTTCAAAATTAAGTTCAATGGCAGATGGTATAGTTCCAAATGAAGCCGTTGTAAAATTAAGAGTAAAACGTCCTTTTGCAAAATACACAAATAATATTGATACGCCTTTAATGAATGCGGGTCAACCATTATATGAATTTAACACAGCAAGTATTGCACCTCAAATTAACGATAAAACGGCAGGTAATAAAGCAATGGATATGATCAATGTTTCTCCTAATCCTTACTATGCTTATAGTGGTTATGAAGATCCCGGAAATGCTTTAGATAACAGGGTTAAAATTATTAATACTCCAAAAAAATGTACTGTTTCTATTTATACTCAAAATGGATTCTTAGTTCGTAGAATTAACAAAGACGATGATTCCAAAACATACATTGAGTGGAACTTACGTAATGACGCAAATGTTCCAGTATCAAGTGGCGTATATTTAATACATGTAGAAGCTCCTGGAATTGGTGAAAGAATTATAAAATGGTTTGGTGTAATGCGCCCAGCTGATTTTGATTCATTTTAATAAAACAAAAACGATATCACTTAGTCATTTATTGATTAAGTGATATTTTATAAAAAAAAGTATAAAATAAATTACTCGTATGAAGAAGTATATTTTACAAAGTTTAGTAGCCTGTTTTGGTATTTTGGCTACAGTTAATGCAGGAAATCCAGATAGAGCTGGTGGAGCTGGTGCAACTCAGCTTTTGGTTAATCCTTATGTAAGAGGAGTTGGTTTAAGTGGTTCAAATACCGCTTCTGCCCGTGGCTTAGAATCATATTATTTAAATATTGGTGGTTTGGCTTATGTAAAGAAAATGGAAATTCAAGCATCTCAAACAAGATACTTGGTAGGTACAGACATTTACATCAATAATTTTGGTATTGCGCAAGCATTAGGCGAAAATGGAAGTGGTGGTGTATTGGGTATGGCATTTTCTTATTGGGATATGGGAAGTATTCCTATTACCACTACTGAAGCACCTGACATGACATTGGGTTCTTATACTACACAAATTATGAACTTAGGATTAGCATATTCAAAAACTTTTTCTAATTCTATAACTGGTGGTTTAATGGTAAGATATGTAAGTGAAGGTACTGCTAATGTGAATGCAAGTGGCGTTACCTTAGATGCTGGTGTTCAATATCAAACTGCTCTAAATCCTACAAAGAAAATTAAAAAACAAGATTTTAGATTTGGTATTGCTATCCGTAATCTAGGTCCAGATTTTGCCTATCAAGGTACTGGTTTATCGACTAATACTACTGTTACTGCTACTGGAGCAACTCGTAAAACTTTATTTGGTTCTCAACCATTTAATATGCCGGCTTTAGCTAATATTGGTGTTACTTATGACATGCGTTTAGATAAAGGTGAAGAAACTTATGACCATAGATTATCAGTTTCTGGTAACTTTAATTACAATGCTTTTTCATCAAATATTACTGCATTAGGTTTAGAATATTCATTTAAAAGTATGTTCATGGTTAGATCAGGATATGCGCATCAAGAAGGTAATTTTTCAAATTCTGACTACAGAACTCCTCAATATGGTTTAAGTTATGGTGTTGGTTTTAATTTACCAATAAGTGATGCTGGTACTGCTTTATCTATTGATTATGCATATCAACCAACTGTTATTTTTAGCGGAATTCATAGCATTGGTCTTAAACTAACTTTAGGAAATAACAACTAAAATAATATATTTGCTAATACAAAGGAACGTTCGGAATGCATATTCCGAACGTTTCTTTTTGTTTTTAATGGTATCAAAATATTAAAAAAAAATGAGTAAAAAAACATTATCAGTTCCACCAGCTTTAAATTATTTATCGAAAGAGGGATTTGAAAGGTTACAAAATGAACTTCACGATTTAAAATTTGTAAAACGTCCTTTTATTTCTAAACAAATTGCAGATGCTAGAGACAAAGGTGATTTGAGCGAAAATGCTGAATACCATGCTGCTAAAGAAGATCAGGGGCATTTGGAAACTAAAATATCACAAGTAGAATCTCTTTTGGCAATCAGTAGAATTATTGATGAATCAAAACTCGATAATACTAAAGTTATGCTTTTGAGTAAAGTTTTAGTGATGAATCATAATGTAAAAAAAGAGTTTACATATATAGTTGTTTCTGAAAACGAAGCTGATTTTAAAATTGGTAAAATCTCGGCTAAATCGCCAATTGGTGCTGGATTAATGGGAAAAAAAGTAGGCGAAATAGCTGAAATTACTGCACCCGCAGGCGTTATAAAATTAGAAATTTTAAATATTTCATTTAGCTAAATCATGGCCAGTATTTTTGCTAAAATTATTGCTGGTAAAATTCCTTGTTATCAAGTGGCAGAATCTGAGCATTGCTTAGCATTTTTAGATATTAATCCATTAACAAAAGGACATTTATTGGTAATACCTAAAATAGAAACAGATTATATTTTCGATTTAGAAAACGAAAGCTATGTACAGCTTCATTTATTTGCTAAAACTGTTGCAATTGCTTTAAAAAAAGCCATAAAGTGTAACAGAATTGGAGTTACTGTAATAGGTTTGGAAGTTCCACATGCACATATTCATTTAATTCCAATAAATGAGGTAAGTGACATGAACTTTTTAAATAATAAACTTACTTTTACAAAAGATGAATTTATAGAAATAGCAAATTCAATAGCTAGTTTTTTATAAAAAATTTACTAAATAAAAAAACCCGATAACTAATTTAGTTATCGGGTTTTTTTATTTATATTATTGAACAACTACCTTCTTGGTTGTGTTCCGGGTCTTACTCTTTGACCTGGCAATAATTGTTTTGGCTCAGCTTCTTTTTCTTTCAGTTTAACAGCGGGAGCCACATAATTAATATCAATTACTTTTACAGTAGTTCTTCTGTTTTTTTGATGCTCAGATTCAGGACATTTTTGTCCTTGTTCTCTTTCATTTGGTCCTTCACAAGCACAAGCGGGAACTGCTAATTCGTTTTCGCCATAACCTTTTGAAATCAATCTGTTTGAATCTACACCGTGGCTAATTAAATAACCAACACATGAATCTGCACGTCTTTGTGATAATCTAATATTGTACAATGAATCTGCTCTACAATCTGTGTGTGAACCTAACTCAAATTTTAACATTGGATATTTGTTCATAATGATCAATAATGAATCTAATATTTCAGCCGAACGTGGTCTAATATTTGCGCTATCTAAACCATAGAAAATACCTTGTACTTCAAACGTTTTTATATTGATTGGCATCAATTCTAAATCTTGAATTAAATCAGTTGACACTTCTAAGCCTTTGGTAGTTTGTGAGTATATTTTACTATCATAAAATAATGGTTTATTACCATACAAATCATAATCAGTACCAGCACGCAATGGAATTTTATATGAACCAACGCCATCTGTTTTCAAAACTAATTTTACAGTATCCGAACTGTTTGTAAATGAAATAGTAGTATTTTTCAAAATTTCTCTAGTTTCAGAATTACGAGCCACACCACTTAAAGTAAATACCAAAGGAGTTTTTGTAAATCTATAAATATCATCACTTCCTTTGCTACCATTTGCCCTGTTTGATGAGAAAAATCCACTTTCCTTATCTTTAGAAACAATGATTGAAAAATCGTCACCACCAGAATTAATTGGCGACTTCATATTAATGGCATCGCCCCAATCTTTTCCTTGTCCTGTAGCACGATAAATATCAAATCCACCCATTCCACATTTTCCATTTGATGAAAAATATAAAGTTCCATCTTCGTGTAAAAAAGGAAAACCTTCATCGCCTTCCGTGTTAATAGTTGGTCCTAAATTTACTGGATCGCCCCAAGCATTTCCTCTTTTACTAAAACTTACACTGTAAATATCTTTACTTAATTCAGCTCCTTCAGGATTTTCAGCACTGGTAACAGGCTTTGCAATACTTCCAGGCATATTACTTGAAAAATATAAAACTGTTCCATCTTTACTTAAAAAAGGATGACCACAATCAAATGAATCGGTACTAAAAGGAAGTGCAACTGGAACGCTCCATTCTGTACCACTTAATTTTGATTCGTATATTCTGCAATGAGCGCCTTTTCCATCAAATTTTGCTCCGTAATTACATTTTGTAAAATACATGGTGGTGTATTTTGCATCAAAACAAACTGTACCATCATTCCATTTGCCATTAATATTTGTTTTGTCAACTAAAGCAGGTAAACTATAACTTTCAATAATTTCTTTGTTCTTTTTATTTAGTTTTAAAGTAGTATTATAAACATCGCTATATCCATTATTAAACCAACCATATTTGTTTTTTCCACTTACCCCAACTTCTAGTCTATCGCTGGTAAACATTAACTGGTCTTTTCTGTAATACATAGGAGCAAAATCACTCCATTTAGTATTCAATTTCACAACGTTTTCTACTAAATAACGGGTTTTTTCTGTTTTCCACTTTTGAGCGTTTACGCTACCGCAATCTTCTAAATCTATTTTAGGATCAGAACCTACAATTTTTTTGTATTTGTTAGCTTCAGTAATCGACTCAACATATTTTTCTGAAAATTTCAATGCTTGAATTTGACGATATTTTGCTTCTGCATTGGTTGGATCTTGTTGAACAGCCTTGGTATACCAGGCTTCAGCTACTGGCCAATTATTTGAAATTCTATAACATTCAGCGGCATAAAAAGCTGCTTCTTTTTTAATGTCTTTATTTTTGGTTTTACCATAAACTTTTTTGTAAATATCGCCAGCAGCAGCATATTCCAAGCCTTTAAATTTTTTGCGTGCTTCATTAATATCTCCTCCGCCTCCACCTTTACATGCAAATAATAATGCTGAAAGGATTAGTACAAATCCTGATAATTTTATCATGTAGTTTTGTTTCATGTTTAAATACTTTGCTTTTGATTTAGGATAAACGCAATTTTATACATTTTAACGTATAAAACAATGTTTTTTTTTGTAAGAATTTATTTTTTAAATGCCTAAATATGAATACTTTTAAAAAAAACAGCCATTTAATTATAAACTAAATGGCTGTTTTAAAAGGCATAAAAACTCAAATTTTATTTTATAAATAACATTTCTCTATATTTTGGTAATTGCCATAAAGTATCATCTACTATAAACTCCAAAGCGTCACTTGCTGCTCTTACATTGTCAAATAGTGGTTTTACTTTATGACAGAAAATTAAGGCTGTTTTATGGGTATCGGCTGCATGATGTGCCTTATCTGTTTCCACTAAAAGTTTATCTACATTATCGCAAATAGTTTTGATATGTTTTGAAATTACTTCAATGGTTTTTAATTGTGTTTCATAAGTAGCTTTGCTTAATCCAGCTCCTTTTAAAGCTTGCACATTAATAGCTAATTTGCTTTGATATTCAACGGCAGCAGGAACCACATGCGAAATAGCTAATTGTGAAATTGTTTTTGCTTCAATGTCTATTTTTTTAACATACACTTCTTGCATAATTTCATAACGCGCATCTAACTCTATTTTACTAAAAATATTGTTTCTAATAAATAATTCTGTTGATTGTTTTGACACATAAGCGTTCAATGCTTCAGGAGTAGTTTTTACATTTGATAATCCACGTTTTACCGCTTCTTTTACCCATTCTTCACTGTACCCATTTCCTTCAAATAAAATATTTTTTGAAGCTTTATAATAGGCTTTTAGAATGGCTAAAATTGCTTCATTTTTAGTTTTTCCTTTTTTAATTAAAGCATCTACTTCTACTTTAAACTTATTCAATTGGTCAGCCATCACTGTGTTTAACACAATCATTGCATTAGCACAATTTGCACTAGAACCAACCGCACGGAATTCAAATTTATTTCCTGTAAATGCAAAAGGTGAAGTACGGTTTCTATCGGTATTGTCCAATAAAATATCTGGTATTTTTATAACATTTATAGCTTGTTTTGATTTGGTATTTACTTTAGCACTCGACTTATCGTTTAAAATAGAATCTAACACATTGGTCATTTGGCTGCCAATAAAAATACTCATGATAGCTGGAGGTGCTTCATTAGCTCCAAGCCTATGGTCGTTACTTGCCGATGCAATGGATGCACGTAATAAATCCGCGTTATCGTTCACGGCTTTTACTGCATTTACAAAAAAAGTAAGGAACTGAATATTTGTTTCTGGGTTTTTTGTAGGCGATAATAAATTAATACCTGTATTGGTAATTAAACTCCAATTATTATGTTTTCCGCTTCCGTTTACTCCAGCAAATGGTTTTTCGTGTAACAAAACTTTTAAACCATGACGTTGACTTACTTTTTCCATTAAATCCATTAACAATTGATTGTGGTCAACGGCTAAGTTTGCTTCTTCAAAATTTGGTGCGCATTCAAATTGTCCAGGTGCTACTTCATTGTGACGGGTTTTTAAAGGAATTCCTAATTTGTAAGCTTCAGTTTCATAATCTACCATAAAGTCATGAACTCTTGGTGGAATTGAACCAAAATAATGATCGTCTAATTGTTGGCCTTTTTCGGGTGCATGTCCCAATAAAGTTCTGCCAGTAAGCATTAAATCAGGACGAGCATAATACATGGCCTCGTCAATTAAAAAATATTCTTGTTCTATTCCTAAACTGACAGATGCTTTGGTAACATTTTTATCAAAATAACTTGAACAAACAGATACAACAGCTTTTTCGGCTGCGTGCAATGCTTTTAATAGAGGTGCTTTAAAATCTAATGCTTCACCTGTATAAGCCACAAAAATAGTTGGAATACACAATGTTTTACCATTACTTTCCTCCATAATAAATGCAGGCGATGAAGGATCCCAAGCTGTATAACCGCGTGCTTCAAAAGTATTTCTTATGCCACCATTAGGAAAACTGCTTGCATCTGGTTCTTGTTGAACCAATGCGCCACCCGAAAACTTTTCCATTGAACGGCCTTCTTCGGTTGGTTCAAAAAAAGCATCATGTTTTTCAGCAGTTGCACCCGTTAATGGTTGAAACCAATGTGTGTAATGAGTTACACCACGGCTCATTGCCCAATTTTTCATTCCTGAAGCTACAGCATCTGCATGAACACGGTCAATTTTTTCGCTCATTTTTACTGCTCTTGAAACTGCTTCATAAGCTTCTTTGCTTAAAAAGTTTTTCATGGCATTGTCGTTAAAAACATTGCTGTTGTAAAAATCAGAAACTTTATCTGAAGGGGCTTTTGTTAATACTGGAGTTCTGCTCAAGGCAGTTTTTAAAGCGTTAAAGCGTAAAGTTGACATTTAATTAGATTTATTTTTGGTGTAAAAATAATAAATAACAAAAAATTAGCCCTATTTTTTTATAATTATTTTTCAAGATAATTTGCAGGGCCTTTTAAACTCAAAGACCTTGAGCAAATTATTTTTTAGGACCTTTGGGTTGTAAGGGTCTAATTTCTAAATTTACCGTGTGAAAATTATCAGGCATTTGCAAAGCAAAAATTAAATTAGCCGCCACATCCTCGGGCATTAACATATAATCGTGGGGTTTTACTCCCGGACTATTTCTAAAAAAATCAGTTTTGGTTGAGCCAGGATAAATACATGTTACTTTTATTTTAAAATCGCGCACTTCACGAAATAATGATTCTGACAAACCTTTCACCGCCCATTTTGTAGCACAATATCCCGAAACCTGAGCCATTCCTTCTAATGCAGCTGTAGAAGCAATATTTATAATATGGCCACTTTCCTTTTCTTTCATTTTAGGCAAGGCCATTTTACAACAATAAAAAATGCCATTTACATTGGTTTCTTGCATTTCATGAAATTGTTCAATTGGCAGGTCTTCTAAAAAACCAAAATAACCTAAGCCAGCATTATTAATTAAAATATCGATGGTTTCATTGCTTGCAGCAAAAACCTGTGAAAATGCATTTTGTACCGATTCAAAACTTCTAACATCGCAAAGAATAAACGTGTAATTTGGATTTGAAATGTCATTATTGTTTCGGCCAAAACCAAAAACTTGAGCGCCATTTTCTAATAATTTTTGGCAAACTGCTTTGCCTATTCCTTTGCTTACGCCTGTTACAACTGCTATTTTGTTTTGTAAATTCATATTGTTGGATTGAAAGATTTGAATCCCGATTAATCGGGAGCAAGATTACACAAATTGATTACTTGTCCAAGAATAACTTCATCTATCATTTGAATTTATTTCAAATCTTCCCCTTTTTTTTGTTTATTATTGCAGGCTTAATAATTTTATATTAAGCCTGTTGCCAGCTTATTAATCGGATATGAGTTGGTTTAAAAATATAAATAAAATACAATTTTGAAAAACATTACATCTGGGCAATTTAAAATGATTGCCAAAACTCAACAAGGTCTTGAGCCATTATTAGAAAAAGAATTATTAGAATTAGGAGCTGTAAATACTCAACGACATAAGCGTGCCGTTAGTTTTGAAGGCAATAAAAGATTATTGTATAAAGTGAATTTACATTCACGTTTGTCGTTAAAAATTTTGGTTCCGTTTTTTAACTTTAAAGCTATAAACGATAAACAACTTTACGATGCCATTAGTTCTATTAATTGGGATGACTTATTGAGTGTAAATGGTACCCTAGCAGTTGATGGTTTATTACGTTCCGATTATTTTAATCATTCACAATACATCGCTTTAAAAACCAAAGATGCCATTGTTGATCAATTTAGAGAAAAATATAAAAAACGTCCAGATGTAGATGTTGTAAATCCTGATTTACGTTTGAACTTACATATTTTTCAAGATACTGCCACCCTTTCACTTGATTCAAGTAACGATTCTTTGCACCGCAGAGGTTATCGCGAAGATGCTAACAAGGCGCCATTGAACGAAGTTACTGCTGCAGCCATTGTAAAAATGTGTGGATGGAATGGTGCTGAACCTTTAATGGATGGCATGTGTGGAAGTGGTACTATTTTGATAGAAGCAGCCATGATTGCTTTAAATATTCCTGCTAATTATTTAAGAAAACGCTTCGGTTTTCAATCGTGGTTAGATTATGACCATCAACTTTGGCAAGAAGTAAAACACGAAGGAAAAGCTGGAATCAAAAATATTCCTTTAAAAATAAATGGTTCTGATATTTCGTGGGATACTTTAGAAATTGCTAAAAGCAATGTAGAAAAAGCTGGATTAGCTGGAGTGATAAAATTAGATAAAATTCCTTTTGAAAACCTAACGCCTAATTCGCCAAAAGGTTGTTTAATTATGAATCCACCTTATGGCGAACGTTTGGAATTAGAAGAAGCAAATGCTTTTTATAAAATGATAGGTGATAAATTCAAAAAAGATTTTTCAGGTTGGCAAGCTTGGGTACTTTCATCTAACCAAAATGCTATGAAAAGTATTCGCTTAAAAACATCACAACGATTGTTGGTATTTAACGGTCCGCTCGAATGTAAATTTCACCAATACGAAATGTATCAAGGAACCAAAAGAGTTTTTGATGCGGAACCTAAAGTGGAGAGCGGGGAGTAAGGATAAATATAACTAAAAAGATATTGATTCATAACTTTATAAGATTAGTCAGTTGAGACATTTTATAAAAAGCGATATGACTTTTTTTTCCTTTTTTATATAAAAGAATTTGAACCACATAGAAACATAGAGAACATAGCACTTAACTTTATTTCCTATTTATCTATGTGGTTTTTTTTGTTGGAAAACAATTTGGCTAAATTTATTATAACAATTTTAGCTGACTTTTAAGATCCCTTTTTTTTGATATATTTCTCTAGTCTTCTTGCTAAAAATTTACCAATAATTGAACAACAACTGTTCGTGCAGGATCCATTTTTCCTGGTCTAGTAGCAAATTCTCTGTTGGTTAAATTATTTACCAAAAACCCAAACGAATAGTTTTTAGCAGGTTTAAATCCTATGCGAACATTATGAACTACATCTGCAATTCCTGCATTTTCAAAAAACTTTTTTACGCCAGGTAAAAGCAATACAAATTCATCTACACGTTCATATACACTGTAATAAAAAATAGAGTATCCAAAAGTAAGTTTATGGTAGGTTAAATCTATATCAAATTTGGCAGTTGTTCTATTCCTATTTGTCAGCAAAGCTTTGTATAAATCACTTCCTGGTTGGGCCTTATCTACGCTTAAACTTTTAAGAAATAAATTGGTATAATTTCCATAATCTTTCAGGCTATTGTCAACGCTCATATTCACTGGTAAACTATAAGTATACCCTGTTAAAATACGAATCATTACATCTTTAATTTTTCCTTCGCCTTGCACACTTAAATCAATTCCGCCAGCACGAACATGACCTAAATTAAATGCTTTAAAACCTAAATTAGGATCGGGATTATCAGGTGTTGGATGTTTGTTGTATTGGTCAAACTTATAGTCAATCATACTGTCATAATCTTGCATAAAAATAGCGCAATCAAGTGAACCTACAAACCCTGCAATTTTAAAACCTTGTTGCACGCCAATTTCTGCAGTCCACCCTTTTTCTGGAACCAATGTTGTATTTGGTATTACAGAAAGGAATGAAATTTTATCTTCTACAAATTTTTCACTGATAGAAGGCACCCTATAACCTTCAGAATAATTAGAGCGGATAAATGTTTTTTTAGCTACTTGCCAATTTAAACCTATTCTTCTTAAAAGTGCTTTTTCTACTTTACTAGTATCTTGAGCAATGGCTTCATATCGCAAACCAGCAGTAACAATTAATTTTTTATAAGTAAAATCGGCTTGGGAATAAATAGCAGCAGTTGCCCCTCCAAAAACACCTTTATATAAATTGCCATTTGCAAGTAAAGTGGTGCTATAAATGCCACTATTTAAAGTAAAATAGTTATTAATTTTATACTTGTTATTATAGTCAAATGCATACAAATTTGCTATCGCATCATGTTCCGATTGATATCTTTTTACCTCTACCAATCTGGCTATTTGATAAAACCTGAATTTTACAGAATGACTCATGTTTCCACGCTTATAATCCAAATGTGGATCAACGCTTATAATTCTGTAAAAATTATCAATAATTTTTTTGCTGTCAAACTGTTTTAACGTACCTGAATCGGCATTGGCCCATAAAAAATAATTTCCCGATTTTTCAAACATCAAATTACCATTCAATCCAAACGATAAATTTTTATTGTTTTTAGGGCGATAGCGTGTTTTAAAATAAGTTCTAGCTCTCAGTTCATCGTTATATTGCAAATGGCTGCGCGTACTTGAAACATTTCCACTCAGCACCAAATCAAAATTGCCAAACATTTGCTTGTGCGAAAAAAACATTCCATTATTAAATGGTTGGGTTGATTTTTCCCACCAATTAATGATTGATCTATCATAATTTTGCATCACACCTTGATAGCTTTGAATTTTAGTTTGTGGCTTCATAGTTGGCCAGCCAGTTCTTACATTGATAGTTCCATTTAGCGCAGCTGAGCCATATAAAACCGATGAAGCACCTTTAATTACTTCCACTTGTTCGGCTGCTTCTATTGGTAAAAATTTCCATCGTGCATCACCCAAATCGGCTCCTAATAAAGGCATGTCGTCTAATAATACTGCAATTCTGTTTCCAGTGCCATAACTCCAGCCCACACCGCCTCTAATACTTGCCTGCCCATCTGCCACTTGCACACCTGGTAATCGGTTAATAACCTGCGATAAATCGGTGCTATTTGTGTTTTCTATTAAATAAGGTTTGATGATACTTACCGAAGCAATTTCTTTTGCTACTTGCTTTCCTTCGCGTGAACCAGCAATTACTATTTGATTCATTTGATCAGAAAAAGCTTCTAACTCTATTTGAATTTTTTTATTGGCACCTTCGTCTAAATCTATGGTTAAAAAAGCTGTTCTGTAACCAACCCGCGAAATTTTTAAATTATGTTTTCCTGCAATTGTATTGAATGAAAAAGTACCTAAGCTGTCAGTAAATATTTGCTTTTTTTTGTCGAGTGTTACTACGATGTATTCAACGGGTTTTTGAGTAACTAAATCTATTACAGTTCCTTTAATTCTAGCTTGCTGTGCAATAGCAATCACGCATGTAAAAAATGTAAATAAAAGCAGGTAAATATATTTCATTAATCAACTAAATGGGTTGTGGTAAAAAAAACAAATATGGAAAATTCTAATTGAATTTTATTTAATTATTTATCAAATGTAAAATAAAAACTTTTCATGCTATAATTGACATTGAATTTATTGGTCATTTTTTAAACAGATTTTTTAATTAACAATGATAAAATTAAGAAATTGTATTTTAATTCATCAACTTCATTATAGTTATTAAAAATCTAATTAAACGTACTTTTATTATTAGACTAAATTCCTAATTTGCGAACATATTTTAAACCTAAAAATAAACTTGCATTATTATATAAAATGAAAATATTGGTAACAGGCGGAACCGGCTATATTGGTTCGCACACGGTAGTGGAACTTTTTAATGCAGGCCATGAAGTAGTAGTCATCGATAATTTTGATAATTCATATCCTGAAGTATTAGAAAATATTGAAAAAATTACTGGCAAAAAGGTTGATTTTACTAATGTTGACATTAGAAATAAGCAAGCTTTAACCGATTTTTTAATGGCTCAAAAAGGCATTGATGCGGTGATTCATTTTGCAGCATTTAAAGCTGTTGGCGAAAGTGTAGAAAATCCTTTAAAATATTACGAAAACAATGTAGGTGGAACCGTGAATTTGCTTTATGCAATGGAAGCCGCGGGAATTCATCAAATTGCTTTTTCGTCATCATGTACGGTTTATGGTGAAGCCAATCCTCCTGTTGATGAAAATACACCCCGACCTGCAGCGCAATCGCCATATGGTAATACCAAACAAATATGCGAAGAAGTGTTGTTTGATTATACCAAAGCCAGTAATTTAAAAGTTGTTTCATTGCGCTATTTTAATCCAGTTGGCGCTCACGATTCTGCTTTAATTGGCGAATTGCCAATAGGCATTCCCAATAATTTAGTGCCATTTATTACTCAAACTGCCATTGGAAAACGGGAAGTTTTAACCGTATTTGGTAACGATTATCCCACACCTGACGGAACTTGTATTCGCGATTATATTCACGTAGTAGATTTGGCAAAAGCGCATGTGAAAGCCATAGAGTTTTTAGAAATGAAAAAATATACAGATGCTTATAGCGTATTTAATTTAGGAACAGGACAAGGAAGCTCGGTTTTAGAAGCCATTCATTCGTTTGAAAAAGTTACGGGTGTAAAAGTAAATTATAAAATAGGTACAAGAAGAGCAGGCGATATTGCACAAATTTATGCAAATTGCGATAAAGCAACCAACGAATTAGGTTGGAAAACAGAACGCGATTTAGACAATTGTATGCTTACTTCGTGGATTTGGGAAAAACATTTAGCAGGAAAATAGACCATAGAAAATAGCCTATAGACCATGGGCAAAAAATAGTATTAATTTTAAAGACGTAACATGTTATGTCTCTACAAATACAAAACACAAATGAAAAGAAAAATATTAATAACAGGCGGAGCAGGATTTATTGGCTCACACGTGGTTCGTTTATTTGTAAATAAATATCCTGATTACGAAATTTATAACCTAGATAAATTAACTTATGCAGGTAATTTAAAAAACCTGACAGACATTGAAAATGCACCAAACTATCATTTTGTAAAAATTGATTTAGTTGATGCTTTGGCTTTAACAAATTTATTTAACGAACACCAGTTCGATTCTGTGATTCATTTAGCAGCCGAAAGCCACGTGGACAGAAGCATTACCAATCCTTTGGAGTTTGTAATGACTAACGTAGTTGGTACGGTAAATTTACTAAATGCAGCCAAAGAATGTTGGAAAGGTAACATGGAAGGAAAGTTGTTTTACCATGTATCAACCGATGAAGTTTATGGCAGCTTACACGATGGTGGATTCTTTTTAGAAACTACGCCTTATGATCCACAAAGCCCTTATTCGGCTAGTAAAGCCAGCTCCGATCATTTTGTAAGAGC
>CAISTO010000054.1 GCA_903888395.1 uncultured Bacteroidota bacterium
AAATATTTATTTTTAATATTTAAGTAAATAATTAAAACGAATTAACACTATTTACAATGTATTCTATTTGTTTTTACAATAGGCATTGGATAATGTAGTAAGTTGGGAATATCTTTTTCACTAAAAAACTTTTGGGAATTATCTCAATCCTTAACTATAATACAAAAAATATGATATATATGTTTTTTACAATAAGAGGTTTTATTTTAATTTTTAACATAGTACCAACAAGGTCCATTCACTTTAATATTTGATACACCAAAAAAATCATTTACTGCCATGGCAACTTCATTTGTATTGTAGTAATCATGACCTCCTATAATACTATTTGATTTTAATTTTGGTAACCAATGTTTAATATCATTATAAACATTATCATAATCATGTGCGGCATCAATGAAAATAAAGTCAAAATATGAATCGTCAAAATCTTTTGAGATATTAATAGATTCTCCCTTTATTGGGGTAATCATATCTTTAACTTTATTAGTATTTGATAAAAATGTTTGGTACGCACCACCATTTTCAAAAACTGAATGATTAGTAATTTCCGAATATGGTTCCCATATATCAACACAATAACAATCAATATTTTTATTTTGTATTTTAGATTCCACCGCAAAATATGAAATACTTCGACCTAACCAACTTCCAACCTCAATCATTTTAGAATTTTCAGGTAATTGACTAATTACAAATTGATAAAATTCTTCATAGTTAAACCAATTCTCACCTGGTAATGTTTTATAATAATGTTCCATTTTTTATTTTAATTTAATTTTATTGCTAAGTCGCACCATCCGTTTGTACCAGTATTCTTTATGATATTATAGTTTTTTAATTTTAATAAATCATAAACTTTAATGTCTTTTATGTGTAAATTCTCAAAATAAAGTTTTTTAATATTAAAACTATCAAAATCAATTGATTTTATGATTTCATCATCATGCCCTTCAGCATCTATAAATAAAATATCAATATCCTTTAAATTGTATTTTTTAAATAAATCATTAATATTTAATGTTGTTATTTTTATGGATGATATTCTATCTTTAGATAAGTGAGTATGTCTTTCATAAATATGTTTTGGGTCCAATGAAGCAACTTCATATCCTGGACCGTCGTCTAAATGATAATAAAAATCAATTTCATTGTCACTATTAATGTCGATTACAACATTTTCAATAAATAGGTTATTAACCCACTCATAAAATTTTTTTAAATTTTCGTTATGAAATAACATTGGCTCAACTAACACTAATATATTTGGTTGATTTTCACCAATAAGATGACTTAAATCGTCATTTCCTTTATTTGCACCTATTTGTACAATATTAATCATTATAAAATATTTTGTATTATGTTTTTAGTTGTTAAATTTTTTTTAGTATATTCTAAAATAAAATTATTCTGTTCAATATTTTTTTCTTTATACGATGAAAACTTAATAATTTCTTTTTTAGGTAAATTAACCATTGTATTTAAAGGACAATTATCCAAATCTTCAAATAAAGGAATACATCCATTCATCATTATTTCGTAATGTCTAAGACAATCCCATCCTGCCTTCTTTTTGGTATTTGCATACCAAGAATTAGAATATTCCATATAATAATCATACTCATTGTTAAATGAGTAATTTTTATTTGAATTTGGGACAATGTCTGAAATTAATTTTGTTTTTTCTCCAACTTTATCAATAATCAATTCACTAGGTACTCCAAAATTAATCGGATAAACACCATCAATTTTATTATTATATTCTCTTTTAAAATATAATCCACTCCCTACATAATTATAATTTATTCTATCCATTTCATCTTCCCCGTCTATTATTATAATATCTTCCCTACCATATGATTTTGAAACTATTTCAAAATAATCACTACATCTCCATATTGAGCCATATATGATTTTATCAAAAAATTTATTTTGTATTAATTCGGTAATTCCATATGGCATTTGTAAAAATGAAGATGAATTTATTTTTCCATACATTGTAAATCCATTACCATATAAACTATTTTTATCAACTAAATCATCATACATGTACCAAAGTCGATTACTTTCATACATTTCAATTCCTTCAGTAGTTTTTCCACCATGAAAAACCATATCAGACATATAATCAGGTCCTGATGCGTTAGTTACAAATAATATTTTCATTTTTCTCAAGTAATAATTTATCAATTGACGGTAAGTCTTGGTAAATGTTAACGTATTTATTGGGTTGGTGGTGTATTAACAAATTCTCAAAGTCACAAATTGGAATTAATTTTTTAATTCCAATTTGACTACCCGGCCAAGATTCTGAAAAATAATAATTAGAAACTTTATCTTCTAATGTGTGACCAATTTGTATTTTATTTAATATATTTTCTAATTGTATTGTTTTAAGAAACCAACATCCTTGATGACAATTTTCACCTCTGAACATTTGTTCTTCAGTAATTTCAATAATACCCGTCTTATTTAAAAAAGAAATTTTATTTTCATTATACCCACAATCTATTAAAAATTTTTTATCATTTTTAATTTCATATCTTAAAAATCCAATTGTTTCAAATTGATTATTTAATTTTGATTCGTATTTAAAAAAAGTGTCAAAATTATTTTCAGTAAAAAATAAATCATTTTCAGTTAAAAGTATATATGAATATATGGTTATATCTATCGATTTAATATAATCATATAATGATAATGAAAAATCATGTCCTGAGTAATTTTTTACATGAAAATTTTCACACCCATCAAAAGATATTTCATTAGATGAAAAAACTTTAATTTCAAAATTGTATTTTTCAATAGAAAGTAGTTTATTTATTAAATTTTGACAAAAGTTTAATTGTGATGTTCCGTAATTAGAAATTAAAACTAAAATTTTCATAATCCTAATACATCAACACTACCTGAAAAATCAATTATTCCTGTACCTGACCCATGACCAAATTTTGTAACATTATATTTAACTTGAGTTAAATTATTCCACCATGAATTCATTTTTGGAAACCATTCAATGTCATCGCATACTACTATACCTTGGTAATTAATACTTTCTAATAAATCACTAAATTTTTTTTCTTGAATTCCATCGTGAGGGTCTAAATCTAAAAAAATTAATTTTGATGATTTTATTATTTCAATATCCTCATCAAAAACATTCATTTGTTTAAATTCGCAATTTGGAATTAAATTTTCAAATGGAATCATTTGTTCGGGTTTTGGTAATAAATCATAAGTTATTACTTTATTTTTATTATTTTTACTTAGAACTAAAGCACTTAATCCATCCCGAGTACCTAAATCTAAAATTGTTTCATTTTCAAACAAATCTGATAAATAAGATAATAATTTATAATGTTCACCATTTTCAATACCGGTGTTCATTTCATTAATTTTATGTTTTTCATATTTTTCAGGAAAAAAATCTTTAACATAGGATAAATTAATATCCTTAACATTTTCTAACTCAATTTTCATTTTTTATTTATTATATAATTTATTGTAATCATTAACCATCGTTTCATTTTTATTACCATTACCATATACATCAGGACCCGCATAGTGTATAAAATTAGCATTTAAACGTTCATGATTCTCATCTTTATTTCCTAAATGCATTCTATTAAATGAATAATCAAATGATTGGAAAATCACTTTATTTTTATGAACTAAATAATTCATATAGGTTTGGTCACCAAATTCTAATATACCGGGTAAACTTGGGATTTGTCTAAAACTTTTAAAAATATCTTGTTGTGGTTTTGATACCAAAAAAATACCAGCATTAAAATAGAGTCTTTTACCATTATCACCAAATGGCCAATCAGGGAAATCCTCAAGTAACGGATTTATGATATAATCTCTATTCATGTCTTTGGTATCATCATTTTCATGGAATGCATAAAATTTATTAACATCAGGATATTCTTCAAAAATATTTTTAGCGTTAGGTGTTATTAATACATCAGCATCCATATATAATACTCTTTCATACCTATCTAATAGGTCAACAAAAAAGAATTTTTCAAAATAAAAATTAGCGTAATTAATTACATTATGTGTTAAGAGTATAAAATCGGTGTCACATTTTTCGGCGTATTTTTTTATAATTGGTATGGTAAATAAATCTTTATAAGAACCAATTCCTAAAGTTAGGATTACATTTTTTTTCATTTAATATTTGTCTCAATAATTTTATTTGTATAATCTGATAATAGTATTGGATTTAAATTTTCACATTCTAAATTACAAGTTAATGAAGAATCTTTTGTTTGTAAAGCTTCACTGAAATACGACCTACAACTTTTTCTACAATTTAAATGTAAATGTTCAGGGAAATAAGTATTTTCTAACATAAAAAATTCACACTTATTTACTTTGGTTGCTTGGAATAAAACAACAGGTTTATTTCTCGCATTAAATACGTGATGTAATCCACCATCACTCATAACACCAATATCCATTTTATCTACTTGTTCAACTAATTCAAATATATTTTCAGTGTGAGGATAATGAATGTCACCTATTCCGAAATTTTCAAAAGAAAATTCATGAATTAAAATATTTGAATTTAAATTTTTTAATTCTTTAACAAATTCTTTCCAAGACTCAATACCTTTAGGTCCATTAAATCTTAAACCAATACCATCACATCCAGGATGAGGTATTGGTCTTCCTGCTAATTTTGTTGACGGTACAATACCAACATTTATTATATCTGAATTTTTTTCATATTTATTTTCATAATAAAAATCTTCTCTAAAATCATATTTTTCATCAAATAATAAATGTTCTAATTTTAATTGTAATAAAAAATTAACAGTTATTAGATTTGCAGTTTTATGATTAACTAAGAAATCATGGTTCTTACCCCAAAATTCAAACACTTTTGGGTGCCATTCAGGATAAACTATTTTTATTTCAGGACTTTGTACATCTGAAAAAGCGTAAGATTTAAAATCTATATATAATTCACCACTACTTGGTAGTCTAACTAATTTTACATTTGGGTCATTTTTAAAAACATCTAATAAAAATCCAAATGTAATTACTTCAATTTCCGAATTTGGATATACTTTTTTTAAAACTTTAGGTATAAATGTTGCGTTTACAGAGTCACCTATGTTATTTGGAAAATGCCATTTTGGAAAAAATAATTTAAGTTTCATAATGGTTTGTAAGGTTTTTTATTTCTAATAATTTGAGCATTCATTAATTGGTAATTTACACCCCCACCAGCACTACCTGGTTTATGTTCATTAAATGGACTCTCTGCATTATATACTAATAATAATTTAGGTATAAATTCATAATGATTATTTCCTGCCATTTCTACCATAGGTAAACTATACGCAACATCAGGTGCAGATTTAAAATACTCTTGATTTTCATCTAAAAAAGATTCTTCATTAATACTTCTCCATAAATGACATTTCCAAGTCCTTAAGTGAGAAAAAGTAAAAACATCTTGTCTAACTGTCTTATAATTAACTTTAGATGAAAATCCAAATTGTCCATTAGAATATATAAAACTTCCATTAGTTAACCATAAATTTTTATTATTATTATATTTTTCAT
>CAISTO010000055.1 GCA_903888395.1 uncultured Bacteroidota bacterium
CAAAAAAACAGCGTTTGTTTCAACTTCAAAAAATGAAACAAAAAAAGCGGTAATTGATACTCTGTTAAAAACTAAAAACAATGTATATATTCCTGAAGTAGATACGAATAAAGTTTTAGGTAAAGAAAATTATCAATTAACCGCAGACAGTACCCAAAATCAAACAAGTAATAAACCTAAAATATTTGGTACGGCATTAAGAACTGAAATAAAAGGCAATAAAACACTTACTATTTATAAAACCGGTAATGGTGACAATATAAACACATTGGCCCAATATTTTAATTCATCAGTAAAAGATATTCAAACACAAAATAATTTAATAAACAACAAACTTTTACCCGGAAAAATATTGAAAATATGGAGTGGGAATATTGAAACCTTAAAAGAGGAAACAATAGAAAAGAATATTCAAGTTAAAAAATCAATTGAATCCAATAAAACTATAATTAAAACAAAGAAAAATGAAACCGTTTCAGGTAAAAAAAATACGTTAGATGCAAATCATATTGCTAAAATTGAACCTAAAAACAAAGCGTCAAAAAACAATTTTGGCAATCTATCAACGGATAAAATAATTGAATCAGAAGAAAGCGTTTTAAATAATACTCAAGAAATTAGTAAAGGAATAAATGCAAACGAACTACATGCAAATACAAATGTTGGAGATACAAAAGTAGGTTTTACTCATAGTGTGTTAGCTGGAGAAACAATTGAGTTGATTGCAAAAAAATATAAAATTTCAATCAGTGATATTGCCAATTGGAATAACTTAAATCAAAACAAAATAAGAGTAGGGCAAGAGTTAATTGTAAATTTTAAAAGAGCTAATTTACCATATTTATTAGCAAATTCAATGAGTCCTGAATTAACTAAAAAACTAAAGAATACTGATAAAACAGCTAGTGTTAAATTTGTGGAAGAAAAAGGACTTTGTTTTCTATCGGATGAAAAATTTATGGGAATAGCTCACAGAAATGCACCTGTAGGAACATTATTACTTTTAACAAGTACCGAAAATTATAAGAAAATATATGTTAGGGTTACAAGCGTTTTAGCAAATTCAAATGCTGATGTAATTATTCAAGTTGATAAACATACTGCAAAGGAAATGGCATTTAATAGCAGCCTTACTAATGTATTATTAAGTTATAGTACGATAGAATAATTAACAATTTTTTACTGTAATTCCCACCAATTCCAAATCATTAAAAAAATGGGGATACGACTTTGACACCGATTTAGTATCGTCAATTTTCAATTGATTAAACAGCATGGCAAGAGGCGCAAAAGCCATTGCCATTCTATGGTCTTTATAAGTATTAATAAGTATTGATTGGTTATAATCAATGTTATTAGTTTGCTTTATCATGATTTTATCATCCGAATTACTTACAGCATAACCAAATTTATTCAATTCGGTTACAATTGCTAATAAGCGATTACTTTCTTTAATTTTCAAATTTTGCAAACCTGAAATAGTTGCATTTATGTTTAAAGCAGCACAAGCCACGCATAAAGCTGGGGCAAGATCTATTGCATTTATCAAGTCAAATTCGAGAAAATCATCAGCAATTTTTTCTTTAAAAATTACTAAACCATCTGAGGTTTCTGTAGTGGTAATACCTAATTTTTCAAAAACTTTAAAAGTAATATGATCACCTTGAATGCTGGTTTTGGATAAGTCAATTAAATGAATGGAAAGTTCGGGATTTAAAGCAGCTATTAAATACCAAAATGCTGCACTACTCCAATCTTTTTCAATGGTAAAATCTGAAATAATAGGTTCAATAAGATAGGGTTTGATTATAATTGAATCATTAGTTAATGAAACAGAAATGCCCAATTCATTCATGAGCAAAGCAGTCATTTTTATATAATCAAATGAGGCAATATTACCTGTTAAATGAATGGAAATTCCATTTTCAATAAAAGGAGCAATTAACATTAAAGCTGTAATGTATTGGCTACTTTCAGAAGCGTCAATATTGATTGAATTTCCCTTTAGTTTTTTACCATTAATTTTTAAAGGCGGGAAATTTTCAATAGATAAATAATTGATATCCGCACCTAAATTTCTTAAAGCATCTATCAACCCTTTAATGGGTCTTTGCATCATTCTTTCACTGCATAATAAACTTATATTTTTGTTTGCTTTACAAGCAAAATATGAAGTTAAAAAACGCATACAAGTTCCGGCATTATCTAAATTTACTTCATGGCTTTCATTCGATAAAACCGAAAGCATTAATTGCGTATCATCGGACAATGAAAGGTCATTTAAAATAATTTTATTGTTCAATAAAGCATTTAAAATCAAGGCCCTATTACTGATACTTTTGGAAGCAGGTAAATGAATAACTACCTTTTTAAAATTATTTTTTTTATATAATAAACCATTCATTGTTTAGCTTTTTTGTGGCACAAAATTTTTATAAAATTCCAATGATTCAATAATTAAGTTAGTGCTGCAATAGCAATCAATTTTTGCCTTACCAATTTTTTTTAATAAAGTAAAATTAATTTCTGAATTGATATTCTTTTTGTCATTTTGCATTATTTTCAGAAGCTCTTTATTATTCCAATTAGAAATATATTTATCAAAGTTTTTAAAAATAAATTTAACAATTAGGTCAAATTCTTCTTTGCTTAATTTATCGCTTTTAAAGGACAAATAAGACTCGCAAATAATTCCTATGGCTACAGCTTCTCCATGTTTTAAAGGTTCTTCATCGTTCATTAAACTAAAAGTTTCAACAGCATGTCCAATGGTGTGACCAAAGTTTAACAATTTCCGTAAATCCTTTTCAAACGGATCTTTATTTACAATTTTTACTTTTATTTTAGCTGATTTTTCAATCCACTTTTCTAATTGTTCAGCATCTATTTGATTGGTAGCAATAATTTTATGAAATAGATTATCATCATTAATTAAAGCATGTTTGATCATTTCTGCTAAACCATTTCTTCTTTCATTATTGGGAAGGGTTTTCAAAAATGCTGGGTAAATAAATATTTGTTCTGGGTGTTGAAATACGCCAATTAAATTCTTGTAGTTATTTAAATCAATTCCCTGCTTCCCTCCTATTGATGCGTCAACCATTGATAAAAGTGTGGTTGGGATATTTATAAAATCAATTCCTCGTTTAAAAGTTGCAGCGCAAAAACCACCAATATCGCTTAATGTTCCACCACCTAAATTAAGTAATACAGCGTTTCTATTGGCAGAATGTTGCTGTAAATTATCCCAAATAATATTGGCAGTTTGTAAATTTTTATAAATTTCACCACTTGAAATTTTTATCAATGTAAAATTTTCTAAATATGGCTTTAGCAAAGGCAAGCAATGTTTTTCAGTATTTTCGTCTACTAAAACAAAAACATTGCTATATGCCTTATTTATAATTGTTTGAGCCAAATGGTTTAACACATTTTCTCCAAAAAAAACTTTATAACTTTTATCGTAAATAACTTTCATCAATATCACAAAAACAATGTTGGTAATAACTTATTATTGCGCTGCTAAATTAAACAATATATTAGAAGCATTATTATGACAAATAAAATATTACAACTCGACTTTTCAAATACTGAAATTGCTTTTAAAGCAAAAACAAATTCAGAATTACGCACTTCATATTTTCTATTTAAAGCAATAGGAATGAATTGGTTAGTTAAAATGGGAACTCCTTTAATAGAAACTGCTTTTGCCTTACATTTGCCCATAAAATCATTAATTAAGCATACTGTTTACCAACAATTTGTTGGTGGGGAAAATATTACTGAATGCGAAAAAGCAATTGACACACTTAATAAATACCATATTGGAACCATTTTAGATTATTCAGTAGAAGGAAAAGAAGCGGAGTCAGATTTTGAGAATACTTGCAACGAAACCATTGATACTATTCATAAAGCAAAAGGAAATAGTAAAATTCCTTTTTGTGTATTTAAAGTTACTGGTTTAGCGCGATTAGCATTGCTTGAAAAAATAAACAGTAACATTACATTAACAGAAAATGAAATAATAGAATTTGAAAAAGTAAAAGCCAGGATTGAAAAAATTTGTAATACTGCTTTTGAAAATAATGTAAAAATATTTATTGATGCTGAAGAAACTTGGATTCAAAATCCAATTGATCAAATGGCAACTGAAATGATGGTAAAATTTAATAAAAACGAGGCCATTGTTTATAACACCATTCAACTTTATCGTCATGATAGATTGGCATATTTAAAAGATAGTTTTAACCATGCAGTTGCTAACAATTACTTCTTAGGAATAAAATTGGTAAGGGGTGCATATATGGAAAAAGAAAGAGCAAGAGCTGCTGAATTAAACTACATCGATCCTATTCAAATTAATAAAGAAAATACTGATAATGATTATGACCATGCATTGAGATTTTGTTTAGAAAACATCAATAGAATTAGTATTTGCGCTGGCACACATAATGAAAAAAGTAGCATTACTTTAGCACAAATGATGCTTGATAACAACATTGAAATAAATGACAAAAGAATTTACTTTAGTCAATTATATGGCATGAGCGATAACTTAAGTTATAACATGGCAAATGCTGGTTATAATGTTGCCAAATATTTGCCATACGGACCAGTAAAAGATGTGATGCCCTACTTATTTAGACGTGCCGCTGAAAACACCAGCGTAAAAGGACAAACTGGAAGAGAATTGAATTTAATTTTAAAAGAAAAAGCAAGAAGAGCTTTATAATCTTTAAATCGAAAAAAATCCATCATAAAACTGAAAATAAATCGTTTAATTGCTAAACTATGAAATATATAATTTTTATAATCTGTTTAGTGTGTTTAACCAATACAACTAAAGCACAAAAATTAGATTCACTTACACGTGATACATTAATGGATGCTGAAATTAGGTTAAATGGTTTGGCACAAAAAATGGTTACTAGTTTAGATGAAATGACCAGGATAAGCAGTGGCAAAAACTTTATTAGAACCCTTGCTAGAACTTTAAAAACCAATAACTCCTATTTCTATAATTTTGATTCTTTAAAAAATATTTCCATCATTGTTTCTCCCGATGATTATTTTAGAATAATGACTTGGAACGTGGCAAGCGATGATGAACATTTCAGGAATTTCGGGGTTATTCAAATGAATCCCAATAAAATTAAACGAGAAAAAAAGGTTTATAATATGCCTGATTTTTTTCCTTTAATTGATAGAAGTGATAGCATTGAAAATGTGTTTTATGCCGAAACAGATGCCGATCATTGGTTTGGTGCTATTTATTATAAAATCATAAAAACTCAAACTCAAAAAGGTACTTATTATACCTTATTAGGTTGGGATGGAGCAACCAGTAAAAGCAATAAAAAAATTGCTGATGTTTTATTTTTCAGAGACAATGAACCATTTTTTGGTGTACCCATTTTTGATATAAAAACCAAAAAATCTTTGTACAGAATGATATGGGAATTTAACAATTATGCAACCATGACTTTGCGTTATGAGGAAAAAAGAAAGCTTTTTATTTATGAAAATATAATTCCTCCAAAACCTGATAATGTTGGTATGTACGAAACTTATTTACCCGATGGCAGCTATGATTTTATGACTTGGAACGGCAAAGTTTGGGAAAAACAAAAAGGCATTGTTACCGATTTTCAAATGAAATAAATAGTTTTTATTTATTATAAAAATTCATAGCCCGTTGTTTGTGTTTTAGTTTAATGGCTTGCCCGCTTATAACGCAGATAGTTTGCTTATAGTACGACCTCTCTCGCAAGTCATTCCGAAGTCCCGCTTAGCGGGATCCTTTAAAACTAAGCACAAAACCATTAGCTAATCAACTCCTATAACAAGGAAGATGCTTCCAGCATGACGTTTGTTTGTGTTTGTTTTTACTTCATTCATACCGTTGGCTATACTTCGACAAGCTCAGTAACCGCAAACGGCTATTCATAATTCATCATTCATAATTCGCTACGCTACCGCACGCATGTGGCGTGTGGCTGTATCGCTAACATATCATGGTATCAACAATTTTTCCCGCGGATAGCGCAGATTCTCGCAGATTTTCCCGCACTGGATACTATTTTATTTCCACATAAAAAACACAGCGAAAACAATTTATAAGCTATGTTTTCTATGTGCCTATGTGGTTTAATTTTTTAAAAACTTTGTTTTTCTTTTCGAATTTCGATTTATGTGGTTTAATTTCTTAATATTAATAACTTTGACAAAGTGTTGAGCAGTAACTAAAGTCATTCCGTAGTTCCGCTTAGCGGGATCCTTGCCTACTAAGCACCTAACCATTAGCTAACCATTTCCTATAACAAGGAAGATGCTTCCAGCATGACGTTTGTTTGTGTTTGTTTTTACTTCATTCATACCGTTGGCTATACTTCGACAAGCTCAGTAACCGCAAACGGCTATTCATAATTCATAATTCATAATTCAAGTAGGTGTATGGATTCGGCAGGCTCACCATGACAAAAAAATTGGCTTACCATAACAACAAACATTCTCAACTCTCAACCCGTAACCCTCAACCCGAAAACCCGCATCTCAGCTTGCTTTTTTCAAATACTCGTTGGCTTTGGTTTTATAATAAGGTTTTAGTTCGGTAGGAACAGTTTTCAATATTTCAGTTTCCTTGTTTTTCTTATCTATGTATTTATCAAATGCCGGAGGAGGTGCAGTTCGGTCCTTTTCCTTGCTTTGTTCTGCTTCGCGTTTTTTATCTTGTTCTTGTTTCTTTTCGGCCTTTTCACTTTCTAGCATTCTGGTCAAAATATCTTGTTGTCTATTAATAGTTTCTTGCGTTAAGCGTTTATTAAACAATTCTTTTTCTGTTTCTTCCATTTGCTTTTGCATTTCTTGCAATTTTCCATTTCCGCCCATTCCTTCTTTTTCTTTGGCATCCATTTGGCTCATCATTTTTTGTAATTGTTGTCTAATTGCCATTTGTTGCGCAGCCATTCTAGCAAAACCTTCACTTCCCATTCCTTGACCTTCACCAGGTTTTTGGCCCGGTTTATTGCCTTTTTCGCTACCATTTTTATTCTGCCCTTCGCGTAATTGTTTGTTCAGCTCTTCTTGCATTTTCTTCAATTGACTCATACTTTTATTGCCCGAACCTTTGCCCTTTCCCTTACCTTTACCTTTTCCTTGTTTTGGCTTTCCACCTGGCTTACCTTCGCCTTCACTTTCTTTGCCATTTTGTTCGTTCTGCATTTGTTTCAATACATCACTTAACATCACTGCTAAGTTATTCATGTGTGTCATGGCAGTTTGTTGGTTGGTTCTAATTTGAGGAATGTTACGAGTACCAAAATTAGTAGTAGCTTTATCCATATGAAAGTTCATTTTAGTTACTTCTTTGTCAATAAACGAACTGATTTCAGCTACTCTTTTGCTCAATGCAGTTAAACTATCTTCTATAATTTTAGCATTGTCTTTTAAATAACGTTGCTCCTGCCCTAGCGTTACAAATTGCGGATTATAACCATTTATATCTTTAAATCGAAGCATTAAACCTTCTTGTTGCTTGCTTAATTCCACCAAGTTTTCAATAATTTCTCTTAACGAATTGATGTCAATTTCAGCTTGTTCGGATTCCTCATCCGCTTTCTTTTGCTTCATTTTTTCAGCCATTTTCTGCATTTTTTCAGCAGCTTGTTTTTGCTTCTTTTTGGCTTGTTTTTGCTTACCCTCTTTTAAGTCATCACTGCTTTCTTGCATGTCTTTTTCTATGCTTTTTTCTTCCTCTTTGGTATCAGCTAATTCTTGCTTGTCTTCTAATTCGTTGTTCTTTTTTTCTATGTCATTTAAATCTTTTTTTATTTCGTCAAACTCTTTGTTTAACTCATCTTGTTGTTTCTTTAAATCTTCGGCATTGCTTTGTTTGTCGTCCGATTTCTTTTCCAAATCATCTTGTTTTTTTGCTAAATCTTCCAAGTCTTTGGTGGCTTTATCCATCTTTTTCTCTAACTCCAAGCCTTTATACATTTCTAGCATTTTATCCAACTCCTTCTCCACATCTTTATTATTCATTTGCATATTCTCCATCTCTTTCTTCATCTCATCTTTGTTCTGCTCCTTCATCATATCCTGCACTTTCTTCATCAGTTGTTTCATTTCATCATTCATTAACTCATTGTACATTTTCTCAATTTGTTGTTGCTTTTCTAAAATGTTTTCCGCTTCTTTTTGATATTCTTGCTCCTTTTGGTTATTCATTTTAAACTCTTTGTTAAGTTCCTCAATTTTTTTATTCAACTCTTGTTGTTGCTTTAAAATACTTTCAGCTTTGCGTTTTTCCTCCCAAGTTAATTCCCGTTTTTCTTGCATTTTTTGTTGCAATTGTTTCAAGTCTTGCTGTAATTGTTTGGCTTCTTTGAGGGCATCTTCCATTTTATCTTTCATGGCTTCCGCATTTTTGCTGCTTTGTTCTTTTAATTCCTTTTCATTGGCAGCTTTATATACTACAGATTTTGATTTTATAGACTTAGCACCAAACACGCCATCATTGTCCCATAATTCAAAATAATATTCCAATTCATCACCGGGAGCTATACCTGTTTCAGTTAAATTGATATAATAATTAAAGCTCATTGGGTTTTGAGTTTTATCAATGGCAATAGGTTTAACTGTTAATTTATTCAATTTCAATTTGTCGTCACTGCTTAAAAAATGGTAGTTAAAAGTTAATTTCGTTAATCCATAATCATCGGTTCCATCACCAATAAAATAAATTTGTTTGCCAGTTATTGAATCACTTCTTTCATCAATGGTAATGGTAGGATAGGCATCGCCAATTACGCTTAAAGTATAATTCATTGAATCGCCTTTAGCTTTGGTTTCATTGCTATTTTTTATAAAATAATTTTGACTGATAAATACTTTTTTATTGAATGAAAAATGTCCTTCATCGTTGGCCTTGGCTGCTACTATATTGTTTTCAAAACCTAATTCTATTTTACTGGTTTGTTTACTGGTAAAATTCCATGTTAAAACTGTTCCTGCTGGTACTGAAAAATCTGATGGATTATTCAATACTTCATTCTTTTTACCTATGTATGCTGGGTAATTACATTTTACTTGAAAACCTAAAATTATTGGCTTTGCCACCACATTTATTTCATATTCACGACTTATAAATTCATCGGCTTGTAAACTAAAAGGCGTAGTTTTTTGAAGGTTTTTAAAACCATAAATAAAATGTGTTTTGTCTTGCTTTTGCAACTTATAATTATTGCCTTCAATATTTATAAATACTTCATCAGGAATTTGTTTCCCACTAATTTTTACTAATAAATCATAATCGGTAAATTGTTCTGCATTTAAATTAGTATTTTCAACACTGAATACAAAAGGAGCTACTGGTTTAAATATGGTGTTATACTGTAAAATTCTTTTGCCGCCATCGCTTAACAATTCAGGATTTACAAAACTTAACAGCACAATAATTGCCAAAGGCACCAAAGCATATTTTACATATTTTAAATTGGCTTTAAAGTTAATGGCACTTTGAAAAGAAATAGGATTCAGTTGAGCTGTTTTTTGTTCAATGGCTGCAATGAGCAAGCTATTGTCTTGTTCCTGAACATCGGCTTCCTGTTTAAGTTGAAGCGTATTTAACAAACTATCGTTAATGGATGTAAAATGTTTTCCAATAATGAGTGAAGCTTGTTCGTAATTAATGGTTTTTCGGAGTTTAAAAATTCCTGCTATTGGAATAAAAATATATTTTACCAAACAAAAAATGGTAAAGGCTAAATAGGTAAAAAAAAGGGTTGCTCTTATGGCCGAATTATACCTTCCAAAATACTCTAAAGTGGCTATTAACAAATAACTAGAAACAAAGGCGGTAACAAAAAACAATGCACCTTTTATCAGTTGATTTTTGTAGTATTTGCGAATAAACGCGTCTATTTTATGTATTAATACTTGGTAATTGCTCGTCATATATTATAGGAGCGAATTTATAAATTTATTTTGGATTTTGAATTTTAAATGGCAAATTATTGGTTTTAATTGTCAATTATCATTGTTATTTTGCCAAACTATGAGAATATTTTACAAAGCAATATTTAATATATATTTGTCCTTATTATTAAGCCTATTTGTTTTTAAAAACTCCTATGCTCAAACTTTTAAAATAGTTGATAAATCAACAAATAACCTAATTGCTGATTACGAAATTTTCTTTTCAGAAAACACTTATATTTTTGGTAAAACAACCATTACCATTACTCATCCTGAATACAGAACATTTACCATTGAAACAACTACACCAAGAAAAATAGATACAGTAGTTTTTTATTTAACACCGTCTACCTTAAAAATGAATGAAGTGGTGGTTTCTGCCAATCGTTTTAACGAAAAATATAATGATGTGCCCAGGCAAATTCAAAGTATTTCACAAGCCAACATTCAGTTTCAAAACAAGCAAAATACAGGTGATTTATTGGAACAAAGTGGAAATGTATTTGTTCAAAAAAGTCAGCAAGGAGGTGCAAGTCCTGTGTTACGTGGCTTTGAATCGAACCGAGTATTATTAGTAGTTGATGGTATTAGAATGAACAATGCCATTTATCGTGGTGGTCATTTACAAAACGTATTGCGAATTGACCAAAACATGTTAGCTAAAAGCGAAATTTTATTTGGTGGCGGAAGTGTAATTTATGGCAGCGATGCCCTTGGTGGTGTGATGTATTTTGAAACTAAGAAACCTGCATTAAACAAAAATGTTAGTAATGGTTACATGCGATATGGTTCGGTAAATAATGAAAACACTTTTCATTACGATGCAAATATTGGTTTTGAAAAATGGGCACATTTAATGAGCATTACCAATAGTTCTTTTGGCGATTTGCGACAGGGCACTAATAAAGAAAACATAGATGGCGACAGCATTTACCAAAGAAATTATTATGCTACTAGAATTAATAACCGAGATACCATGACTAAAAATGCAGATCCTGCTTTACAAATTGGAACGGCTTATTCGCAATACGATTTAATGTATAAGGCACTTTTCCAACAAAATAAAAACATACAGCATGTATTTAATTTTCAATTATCGAATACTAACAATGTAGCACGCTACGACAGATTAAATGAATGGAAAGGAACAAAAAACTACCGAAGTGCTGAATGGTATTATGGTCCTGAATTACGCACTTTAGCTAGTTATCAATTGAGCAATAACTTAAAACAAAAATATGCCGATAAATATAAATTGACATTAGCATACCAATACATAGAAGAAAGTAGAAACGATAGAAATTGGCAATCAGTTTATTTAAACAAACGAAAAGAATTTGTTCATGTAGCTAGTTTAAATTTAGATGCGGTAAAAATATGGAAACAAAACCCAATTTCTATACACGAAATTAGGTATGGCATTGATGGACAGTTTAATGATGTGGCGTCTAATGCACACGATGTAAATATAATTAGTGGTTTAATTTCAAGAATTCCAACTCGCTATCCTGAGGGTGGAAGTAGCATGATGTATATGGCTGTTTTTTTAAGTCATTCGTGGGAAATAGGAAAAAAAATTATTATAAGCGATGGCTTGCGTTATAATTTTGTTTCGCTAAATTCTACTTTTAATAACCTGTTTTTCTTTCCTTTTTTAAACAATAAATTGATTCAAAATAATCATGCATTAAATGGCAATTTAGGTTTGGTATATAACCCAATAAAAAACTTAAAACTTTATACCAATGCATCTACAGCTTTTAGAGCGCCAAACTTAGACGATATAAATAAAGTTTTTGACAGTAAATCGGGATTAGCTATTATAACGCCAAATGCCAATTTACAACCTGAATATACTTATAATTATGAGCTAGGAATAAGTACTATTTATAAAAAAATAAAAATAGAAGCAGTTGGATTTTATTCGCAAATTCAAAACGCAATTGTTATTAAATCAAGCCAAATAAACGGACAAGATTCCGCAATTTATAATGGTACAAATACCAGAATTTATAGTAATCAAAATGCACAGCAAGGCTATATTTATGGTTTCAGTTTGCAGTTGGCTGCCGATTTATTTAAATCATTAGCCATCACATCCTCTTTAAATTATACTTACGGACGCATAGTTGAAAATGGAATTGAAACTCCGTTGGATCATATTCCGCCAATGTTTGGACGAACTGCTTTTTCGTATTTTAGCAAAAGATTTTCGGCTGAAATTAGTTCACTTTATAATGGATGGAAAACAATAGAAGACTTTAATATTACGGGTGAAGACAATGCAGCTTATGCCACTCCAAAAGGCTCTCCGGCTTGGTACACTTTAAATTTGAAAGCACAGTATGCCTTTGATAAAAAAGGGAAAATTCAATTACAATCTGGAATTGATAACATTACAGATACACAATACCGCGTTTTTGCATCAGGAATGAGTGCAGCTGGACGAAATATTTGGGTGTGTGTAAGGGTGAAGATTTAGTTGATTTGTTGATTTATTGATTTATTGGTTGATTTGTTAAATTGTTGATTGGTTGAATTGTTGAGGTGTTTAAGTGTTTTTTTTTCTTCATACTTTATACTTTATACTTTATACTTTATACTTTATACTTCATACTTAAAACTTAAAACTTTATACTTAAAACTTTCCCAATGTGTCGGGACTTCATATTTTCCTAAACCTCCAACCTAATGCAAACTCCATAAAATCTGAACTTAAGGTGTTGTATTTATTATTGCTACCTTTAAAATAACAGCCAACAAATATTTTTTTATAGGGAAAATAGGTTAAGCCAAAACGTACATAAACAGGTGTTTTTATTTTATCAATATCGTATATGTAGTAGTACAACTCCAGTGGAATGCTTATTTTACCAATGTTTAATTCGTTACAAATACCAATTGCCGCAAGCCATTTATCGCTTTCTTTCACTTGGCTTGGAATTAAATTAGGCTCATCGGTTAGGGCATTAGATGCATCGTAAAACAAATCAGCGCCAATTCCAATATTATAAATTTTATTAATTGGTTTCATCATAGCTTGATGAAATATAAACGCAGGAAACTGTCTACGATAAGCAAACGTTCCATGTTCGCGGTAGGCACCAGCCAAATAAGTAGAATAAAACATTTTTTTATTGTTACTCATCAAATCGCAAGGTTTCATTTTGCCGTAGGGTGTTTCATTAAAAAAATAACTGATGCCACCTTTTAAATAGTAAATATTAAGTCCACCATTTGGCATTTGAAAGCTTCCATTGGAGGTATGAAAAAATCCAGCTTCTAAATTTAAATCTAAGTGTTTACTTATTTTTTTATTATATATAGCAGCAAATTCAACCGCAAAATTAATAGGAGTGCTGATTGCTCTATTGTCAAAATTTGATGCATATTTAAAACTCTTGGTAACATATGCAGCACCCAAACCTAACTTCCCACTCAACTCCGAATTTTTGTGTTTTAACAACCTAAATTGCATATAAGGAAGTACCGAATAACTGATACCAAATGTATCGGGTTTATTCATAAAAATAGTTCTAAAACTAATTCCTACTCTAGGAATTCCATATGTTTTATGCCAATTTTTAGTACCATTAACTTGCTTTATAATATCTAATTGAAATCCAGTAACTATGCCGTCCATACTTTGGCCAGTTTTGTAAATTTTATTTGGAGCTTCATTATATCCATTTATAAAACTTAAGCCAATGCCACTATTATTATTTTTAAAAAATTGCCCTTGGCAATGAATGGAAATAAAAAAATAAAGTAAAAAAAGTAAATTTTTATTTTTCATTGACGGCTAAATAAAGATTGCAATTTAATGTGTAATTTATAACTTATTGAAAACAAAAAAATGTAATTTAAATAGCTTTATAAAACTATAAATGTTTCAATCTTTCTTCTAGTTCTACTATATCAATTAATAAAACTTCACGGGCTTTACTACCTTTAAAAGGACCAACAATTCCTGCTTTTTCAAGCTGATCTATTAATCGACCTGCACGGTTATAACCCAAGTTCAGTTTGCGCTGCAATAAAGAGGTAGAACCTTGCTGACTAGAAACAATTAAGTGTGCTGCTTCATTAAACAATTCATCTTTATCCTTGCTATCAAACATTTCTCCTCCTCCATCAAAATCATCACCTTCTATGCTTACCAGTGGTAATAAATAAGGTTCATTTCCACTTTGATTGCCAATAAATTCGGCTATTCTTTCCACTTCTGGCGTATCTACAAAGGCACATTGAATTCGCACCAAATCGTTTCCATTGCTAAATAACATATCGCCTTTTCCTATTAATTGGTCGGCACCATTTGCATCTAAAATAGTTCGTGAATCTATTTTTTGAGAAACCCTAAATGCTAATCTTGCGGGGAAATTAGCTTTAATAGTACCCGTTATAATATTAACAGAAGGACGTTGCGTAGCTAAAATCAAATGAATTCCTATGGCACGTGCTAATTGTGCCAAACGGGCAATGGGTAATTCTACTTCCTTACCAGCTGTCATCATTAAATCGGCTAACTCATCAATTACTACTACTATATAAGGTAAAAAACGATGTGCTAATTTATCAGTTGGCACTAATTTTCGGGTTAAAAACTTGGCATTGTATTCCTTTAAATTTCTTACATGTGCATCTTTAAGTAAGTCGTACCTTTCGTCCATTTCCTTACAGAGTGAGCTCAGTGTGTTTACCACTAATTTAGTATCAGTAATAATGGCATCAGAATCACCAGGAATTTTGGCTAAAAAATGTCGTTCAATGGTTTTGTATATATTTAATTCTACTTTCTTTGGATCAACCAAAACAAACTTAATTTGCGAAGGATGTTTTTTGTATAATAATGAAACTAGAATAGCATTTAATCCAACCGATTTTCCTTGTCCAGTAGCACCTGCCATTAACAAATGTGGCATTTTAGCCAAATCGGCTACAAATACTTCATTAGAAATTGTTTTACCAAAAGCAATGGGTAAATCCATTTCTGCATTAATGAATTTCGCTGATGAAATTAGGCTCCTCATTGGAACCATAGAAGGATTAGAGTTTGGCACTTCTATACCAATTGTTCCTTTGCCCGGAATTGGGGCAATGATTCTAATTCCTAATGCTGCTAAACTTAAAGCAATATCATCTTCTAAGTTTTTAATTTTAGCAATTCGAACACCGTCTTGCGGAATAATTTCATATAAAGTAACAGTTGGCCCAACCGTTGCAGATATTTTTTTAATACCAATATTGTAATTCTTTAGCGTATCTTCAATCATACGCGTTTTTTCACTTAACTCATTGGTATCAATTATTGATTTACTATCGCCATAATCAGTTAATAAATCAATGGTTGGAAAAGTATAACCTCTGTATTCTAAAGTAGGATCGTAAGCTTCGTCTATTCCAAAATGCTTTTTAAATGCGGGAACAGGTGCTTCTTCAGGAATATCTTTTACTTCTAACACCAATCCACTATTGGTTTTAAAAGTTTCTTCAATCATTTGAATGGGTTGCTCAATTTCTAAAGGTGCATCTTCATCAATTGGAAATTCATTGATTTTCAAATCTGTTAAATCTTCTAGTGGACGTTCAACAAGTTCAAAATCTTCCTCGTTTAAAGGTGCTAAATCTAATCCATTAGCAATGGTAATGGCACCACCTTCGGTAAATATTTTATTAGCTCCATTAGCAGTTGCGGATTCTTCATTTTGATTTTGAGAAAGGTTATTTTCAAATAATGAAACGGCTTGTAGTTTTATATTTGGCTGGTAAAATTCTATATTAAAAATAGCAGTGGCGAAAACCAAAATATACGATAACAGAAAAAGTACTGTACCAATATTGCCTATCAATCCTTGTAAATAAATAATTCCAAAATGACCAAATACACCACCTAAAACCTGATAAGTTTGGTTAAATACAAATCCTAAAACAAGTGAAATCCAAATAACACCAAAGAAAGAGTATCTAAGTGTTTTAAAAATTGGAATAGGCTGTAATTTGGTTAAAAGATAAATGCCAAGCGAGAAAAATATGATGCAAAAAGCAAAGGAAGCTACGCCAAAACCTTTATAAAAAAACACAAAACCTAGCCATGCTCCTAATTTACCCAACGCATTTTGTGCTAAGGAATCATCGGCAAGTTGAAAAAAACCAAATGACATGTTTTTTACTAAACTTTGATCGGCTTGCCAAGTAAACAAAAACGAAAAACCTGCTACCAACAAAAACAAGGCAAATAAAACCAAGGTAATGCCCAACGATTTTAAAAAACGTTCATCGTATAAAAACGCAAATAGTTTTAATGAGCCTTTGTTATCGAGCTTCTTGCTTTGTTTTGCTTCGGGCTCTTCTGGTTCTGGAAAATCATTTACATTCCCAAAAAGCACTTTATTTCCTTTGATAGATTTTGCCATTTTACGTAAACGAAAATAATAGTTGTGGAAGTATATTTCTAAAGTTTTTTCTGAACAAAATGAATGGCATTGTACAATAAAGTAAATAGTTGGCTGCTGGCAACTAGCTGCTGGCTGTTGGCTACTAGCATCTGGCTGCTAGCTTGCCCGTTGTTGAATTAGCGAAGCGGCACCAACAACAAAAACACCTTCCCCAGCCCTTCCTTATTAGGAAGGGGGGCAGTTCCATTGTTAATGGTTGGGATGTTTTTCTAACAGTCTTTGTAGAGACAAGGCATGCCTTGTCTCCTGTTGTTTTTCCCGCTTCATGATTAGTCGCTATGGCGGTTACTAAAGTATTATCAAAAGTAAAGTTCCAGATGAACGTCCTTACGGTAGCCACCAGTGAAACTGGTGGTTAAAGTATGTGTGAAAACAACGAAAACCCCTAAATATTTGCGCTAAGCCTAAGGCTTAGCG